>DASRJP010000085.1:0-11236 GCA_035649415.1 Pirellulaceae bacterium
GCCTTCGCCGTTCAGGTCCGGCCCTTCCCACTTGACGATCCACGACGCGGCATCGACGCCGGCAATGTCGATCTTTTCTGCGAATTGCGTTCCCACCACCTGGAGCGTATCGCGGCCCGTCGTCCCGCCGTCGGCAACGTGTACCGCCCCCGACAGCCGGCCAAAGTGAATCTGGACTGTATCGGCGTCTTCCCCCCCATCCACGCTCAACACTTTCGTGGGTGACGCCGCGATGCCGAAAATGTCCGCCCCGCCGCCGCCGTGCATCTCCACGATCTCGGGCAATCCCGCGGCATCGGCGTCCTCGATGTGCCCCGCGCCGAGCGACGGCTCGGCGTCAAATGTGGCAACATCATGGCCGCCATTCAGAGCGAGTTGAATCGCCCGCGTGCCAGAGTATGTGCCGCCGTCGTCCCCGTCGCATGACACGTGAATGCCGCGGAGGGTGGCGGTGATCGCGACCGTGTTGTCCGTGTCGTCCCCCACGATCAGGAGCGTGCCGTTGTCGAACAAGATCTCGCAGGCGAGCATCCGCCGGTCTTCGAGGACTTCCATCCCCGGCCGGAAGTGGCTCCATAGCGGGATGCCGCCGCTGTTCAGAAAACTGCGGCGGCGAGCGCGAGCCCAAAGGGGGAGAGAACGCATGAGATCGCTCCTGAATTCGCGACTCAGTTTCGTCAGGGTTGTCGGCGGAGAGAACCGCCGCAGCAGGGAACAGACGCAGTGTAGTCGCGGCGGGGGGCTAACGCCACTGTTTGGCCTGGCGTCCCCGGTGCGACAGAGCAGCTTGCGCTGTCGGGGCGGCTTTTGGTCCCCAACCAAGAAATGCGGTCGGTGGCAAAGAGCGCATCGCTGGTGGGCGAATTTTCCCGAGAATTTCTCGAGTCGTTGTCAGTAGTTTCAAGCGGCTTCTCGGCGCTAGCTCGACCCGGATGGCCGGCGCATTGTTCCGCGGCCAACGGGGGCCTAAAATGCCGACCGTTTTCCTGTACCTGGCCCCATGTCGCTGAAAGCTGCCATCATGAACTCAACTACCGTCCGGTTTGTGGTCCTCTGCGTCGTCGGCGGGATTGGCTCGACCGCGAGTGCTGACGAGTCCGACCGAAGCATCCGCTTCGTCCGCACGCAGCTCGATGCCAAGTTTCGCAGCGAGGGGGTCGCGGCGGGGGACTTCAACAAGGACGGCAAAATGGACATTGCAGCCGGATTCGTCTGGTACGAAGCGCCGGCCCAAAGCGGCGGCGAATGGAAGTTGCACGCCATCACGGACAAGGTCCCCGAGCACGACCCCAAGGGATACAGCAATTCATTTTGCACCTGGGCCGAGGACTTAAGCGGCGACGGCTGGACCGACATCATGGTGGTCGATTTTCCCGGCACGCCGACCTGGTGGTTTGAAAACCCCAAAGGAGGTGACACGCCGTGGGCCCGGCATACGATTACGCCGGTAACCAACAACGAAAGCCCCACGTTTCTGGATCTCGACGGCGACGGTCAGCGCGAGCTCATTTGTGCCGTCGCTCCCGACACGGCCAGCAGCGACGGGCCCGAGCGTCAGATGGCCTATCTGACGCGGAACAAGGACCGCTACATGCCGTGGGACATCCATCGCATCTCCGCGAAAGCGGCGCCAGGCACAACCAAATACTCGCACGGCCTGGGTGTGGGCGATGTCAACGGAGACCAGAAGAACGACGTCCTGGTGGCCGACGGCTGGTGGGAAGCCCCGGCGAAGGACGATGGCCAGCCCTGGCCGTGGCACGCGGCCGAGTTCAATCGCCTGGCCGCCCCCAAGCACGGGGCCGGTTTCGCCCAGATGTACGCCTTCGACATCGACGGCGACGGCGACAACGACGTGTTTGGAAGCAGTCCCCATGCCTACGGCACCTGGTGGTTCGAGCAAACCGGCAAGGACCAGTGGAAGGCCCACGAGATCGATATGAGCTTCTCGCAGGTCCACGGCGTCTGCCTGGCGGACATGAACGGCGACAAGCTGCCAGACATAGTCTGTGGCAAGCGCTGGTGGGCCCATGCCGCCGGCGATCCGGGCGTCGATGATCCGGCAGTTTTTCACTGGTTTGAACTAAAGCGCGAAAATGGCCGGCCGGCGTGGATCAGCCACCAGTTCGACCACAACAGTGGCCCCGGCACTCAGTTCGAAGTCGCGGACATGAACGGCGACAAGCTGCCTGATGTGATTGCGTCGAACAAGAAAGGCGTGCATCTGTTTACGCAGGTGCGGGACTAGACAGGCTGGGCAGCCTTCTAATCGGTCAGTACCCTGCGCGAATCGTCAAGTAGCGCGTTTCCGCGCTACCGTTGTGTGTTGATTGCCGCAAATATGGTTCGCAGGCGCGCGACACAAATCCGGTTACGCACGACATCAACTAGCCCTGCTGCCGCGCTGAGATTGTTCGCAACTCATTTGTTCCATGGATACTTCGTCGATAATTGTCAACAAATTTGACGGCAAGCATTTACTTCCTATGTTAAAGATATAGAACGCATGCGAAATAGATTACCTGTCAAAGTGATGGGTCAGTTACAACCGTTAAATCCGTCATGAAGCGAAAACTACTCAACCGCCGCCCTGGTAACATCGCGATCCTATCTTCCACACTTTTGGCCATCATGATGGGGATGGTCGCATTCGCGGTGGACCTGGGCTATGTCGCCCAGGCCCGCACCGAGCTCCAGCGGACGGCGGACGCCGTGGCGCTGGCCGCCGCCGCCAAACTCCCCAGCCTCGATGCTGCCCGGACCGTTGGCATTGCCACGGCGCAGAGTAATACCTCAACGATCAGCCCCACACTGTCCAACGGCAACTTCGAATTTGGGCACTGGAGCCGCAAGACCTCCACCTTTACGACGCCCACTCCGGCGTACCGGAGCACGAATGCAGTCCGCGTGACGATCAAGCGCACACAGGCCAACGGCAATCCGCTAAACCTGTTTTACGGCCGCGTGCTGGGAAAGCAGACCACCGACGTGACCGTCACTGCCGTGGGCTTCAATGACCGTGGCTTGTGCGGACCATTCATAGGCATCACGTCGGCCGATATCGGCGGCAATATGCATACCGACAGCTACGACTCCGATGACGGCAGTTATGATGCTGCCAGCGCTTCGTATCGGGGGAGCGTGTGCAGCGACGGGGACGTCAAGGTTCACGGCGATGCTGAGATCTACGGCGATGCGCGGGCGGGAACCACGGGCGAAGTCACAGTAGACGGCAACCCCGTCATCACGGGGAACATCGGCAATCGGATCAAGCCGCTGGACCTGCCGAGCGTGGATGCCAGCCCGTACGCTGATCCCAACAACGACAACGATTTGCTCCCCGAGGTGCTCCGCCTGAACGAGCAAGGCAACGGCAACCACTGGGTCAGCCCCGTTGATAATCAGGGGGATTTCAAATTGAACGCTGGTGATGTGTACAACATGCCGGCGGGAACTTATTACTTCCGCGACATGCTTCTCAACGGCGGAGCAATCCTGAACATCACGGGCGACGTAACGATCTATGTGACGCGAGACCTGACGTTCAACGGCGGCTCGTATGTCAACAACCTGACGGAGAAGGCCGACAGCCTGACGATTTTGATGACGGGTGGCGTGGCCAGCATAACGTTTGGCAGTCCTTTTTACGGCGTGCTCTATGCGCCCGACACCGATGTGACCATCAGTGGCGACGCCGACGTGTATGGCGCGGTCGTAGCCAACAACCTGAAGGTGACGGGCAATGCCCTGGGGCATTACGACGAGTCGCTGGAAATGGAAATGGCCGATCCGCCGAACCGGACCACGATCGTGGATTGAACTACGCGGCGGAGCCCACCGGGCAGCGAGGGGCGTATTGCAACCCACAGCGACGATCCCCGCAATGCGAATTCCATGCCGCGTATCTACATGCGTAGCGATCGTGACAGCGAGTTCACGACGGGTGCGCTGCAAGGCGATGTTGGCTCAGACGCCCCTTCGCAGACGGCCGTGTTAGCGAGCGAACGTCCCGATCCGCCAAGGCGCGTGGTATCTTCAATTCCGTCGCTTCGCGGACATTGCGAATTGATGGACCTGAGACGTGCCCTAAGACGCCTTGGCTGAATACGGCGCAGGCGTCTGGTGATCCAGCGCCTCTTGCAGCCGCTCTTCCGCGCTGGCGTGCGACGGCAATCGCCGCAGCCACAGCACGACGACCCCGGCGCCGGCCAGCATCAGGGCCACCGCCACGGGATGATAAACAAGCTGCTCGCTTTGGAGCGATTCGCCTATCCATCGCGCCAGCCACGTCCACGGACCGAAGGCCTCGCTGGCCGGAACCAACAGCCGCGAAAGCAGCGGATGCTCCGACACATCGCTGCGCGAGACATGCGTCAGCAGCACCATCAAGCTGTTGTGAACCATGTGGAAGACCATTGCCGGCCAGATGCTGTTGGTCTTCACGGCGACGTAACCGATCACCAACCCGACGACGAAGGCCGACAACGACTGCTGGAGCAGGCCATGGGCAATGCCGAACAGTGCGGCGGTCATGGCGATGGCAATCCAGCGGTGGCCGATGTGTCTCAGGCCGCTAAGAATGAATCCGCGGAATGCAAGCTCTTCGCAGATGGCTGGAGTCAGGCCGATTAGTAGCACCGCTTGCCACAGAGGCGCGTTTTGAAGCATGGTGTCCAGCGGCTTGAGCTGCGCCAGCACATCGTCGCCCAGCGGATAGAGCGCGCGAATGGCAATGCTCAGCCAGGTGATCGCCGGATGTAGGAAAATAGCCAGAAGTGCAGCGGCAGGGACCGTACTCAGGAACGTCGGAGCGCGCACTGCCAGTGCCGCCAGCGGCCGGCGGGTGAGCATGATCGCCATCAGACATGCCGGCGTGGCGATCAGAGCGATTTGCAGTACGAGCGTCGTCTGCACGAAGCCGCTCCAGTGCGTGGGCACCGGCAATAGAAAGTTGGCAAAAAAGCGAATCACCAGCAGCAGCACGCCGCAGAATAGCGCCTCGCCGACCGATGGAGTATCCTCGCGATCGCGGAGCAGGTGCCGTACCCACAGACTGACTGTAAATCGCTCGTTCTCGCGGAATAGCACCGCCTCGTTGTTGAACTGATCGACCGCCCAGCGAATGGCAAGCAAACAGCAGCTTGCGGTGACCGCGGTCACCAGCGGGAAGTGCTTGATCGCTTCCCAGTATTGCCCCTCAATGAGTGATTTCAGGAGCAGGACGACCCCGGTTAGCGGGATCAAGCTGGAACCCACGTCCAGTTGCGATCCAGGCAACATCGGCAGCGTCATCAGCGGCAGCGAGACCATGAGTAGCGGCATCAAGTAATATTGCCCTTCCTTGGAGCTGCGGGCGAATGCGGCAATCGCCAGCGACAGGGCGCTGAACATGGCGGAGACCGGAACGAGCGCCATCACCAGCCACACGACGGCAATCAACGGCGGCGGACCGACCTCGACCGGCAGCGGGCTGGATGCGATTTTCTGGAGCTGGGTGAGGATGAACGTGCCGGTGATTCCCATGCTCGCCAGATTGAGCAGGCTGGTGACCATGCTGAAGGTCATCACCGTCAGCAGCTTGCCCCAGACGATTTCGCTCCGCTGGGCGGGGCTGGAAAGCAGCGTCTCGAGCGTGCCCCGCTCCTTCTCGCCGGCACAGAGATCGATGGCCGGATAAAACGCCCCGGTGAGCGCCCAGACAAGCAGCACAAAAGGGAGCACCTTGGACCAGATCACGGCCCGCTTGCCGGTTTCTTCTGCCACGTCCTGATTGTTGACTTCAAAGGGCATGGCGGCCGCCAAAGGCAGATCGTTTTGGCGCAAAGTGTCCTGGACGATCGAAGTGCGCCACTCGTTGAGCACGCTCCACAAGCGGTCGCGGGCAACGCGGGACTTGTCGCTGGCGGTGCTGAGAAAAATTTGCGGCTCGGGGGCCGCAGGCGGCGCATCGGCCGCAGCCGAATCGGCCTGCTTTTCACGAAATCGCTGCAGTTCCCGGGCGAAGTCGGGCGGAAAATAGACGACGGCGTCGAACCTGCCGGCCTGCAAGTCGCGCCGCGCGCGTGCTGCCACCTCGCTGGAAGGCAGCCGATTCGGCGGCGTTTCGTCGATGTCCAGCACCAGCAGCCGCCGCTCAGCTTGCGAACAAAGCTCAGGAGCAAAGTGGCCGTCGGCCAAGAGCCGGGGCAACGGCGCCAGGTCGCTGGCCCCCACAATCTGGACCCGCGAAGGATTCTCCTTGCGAAACTGCTGGACCTGAAACACAATCATCGCCAAAAGCGGATAGAGCAGCAGCGGCAGCACGGCGATCGTGAAGATCGTGCGGCGGTCGCGAAGCTGGTCTTTCAGCTCGCGGAGGAAGATCAGTTTGACGTTGGTCCAGGACATGTAGCCAGAAACCAGGAGTCAAGAGTCAGGAGTCAGGGATTAGGGAGAATGGTCATTTGCCGCGACACCGATCTCGTTCAGCTCATGGTCCGAAATCAGGTGGAAAAAGAGCTCTTCCAGGTCATTCTCCTCGTATTCCCGCCGCAGATCGTCGAGCGTCCCTTCGGCCAGGATGTGTCCTCGGTGCATGATCGCGATCCGGTCGCAGAGCCGCTCCACCTCACGCATGATGTGCGACGAGAAAATGACGCATTTTCCCTGGTCGCGGAGCTGCGCCACCGTGCGCAGCATGGCCCGTGCCACTAGCACGTCCAGTCCGGCAGTCGCCTCGTCGAAGATGAGCACTGGCGGATCATGGACAATGGCTCGCGCAATGGATACTTTCTGCTTCATCCCGGTGGACATTTTGGCGCCTGGCACATCGCGGATCTCCTCCATCTTTAGTCTTCGAAACACATCTTCCATGCGCTGTCGCAGCGTCTCGTCGTCCAGGCCGTAAAGGCGTCCGAAATACTCAACCATCTCCCACGCGGTCATCCGGTCGTACACCGCCGTGTTGCAAGAGACGTATCCGATCTGATGCCGCACCAGGGCCGGCTGCGTAACGACGTCATAGCCGTTGACGGAGGCGCTGCCGGCGGTGGGACGCAGGACGGTGCTCAGAATCCGCAGGACCGTCGTTTTGCCGGCGCCGTTGGGGCCCAGGAGGCCGAAGATCTCGCCGGGTTGGGCGGCAAACGAAATTCCGGCCAGAGCGACGAAATGCCCGCGTCGGAGATCGGCGTAGGACTTGGTCAGTTCACGGACGTGGATCATGAAGCGTCCTGTGCAAGCGGAGAATCCACGGCCATACGCGGCAACCCGCGCTCGACGGGCTGACCTCGCCGCTTTTGCGGCACGAGCAACTACGAGAACTTACCACACAAGACCGCGCCCGGCTGCCCCTGGGCACGTCCTCGCGCCGCATAACCGGGAGGATTTTTCCGCCGGTAGCGACTGCAACCGATGGACGATCTGCGCGGGTGATTGTCCGCTGATTCGTGAGCTAGACTTTCGCGCTTCTGCCCCGATTCCGCTCCCTTGCACGGGACTCGACATGGACAATCTCAGCTTCGCTTCGGCCGTCGCCGACGGCTCGTCGGCCACCGTCGTCTTGCCTCAGTCGGCCCGGCCTGATGCACACCACGACGCCTTCCTTCCCCGCGAGCCGCAGACGCTCGACGAGTCTGGCCTCTCGTCCACGGATATCGAGTCGCTGATCCTCAAACATTTGCTCATCTGCGGCCAGGCAACCGGGCGCAAGATCGCCGATCAAGTCAAGCTCCCCTTCGGCATTACTCAGGAGCTGCTCCGCGGACTCAAGCAGCAGTTGCTGGTGAACTACAAGAGCCAGGCGGCCATGGGGGACTTCGATCACGAGCTGACCACCGAGGGGGAAACAAAGGCCCGCTGGTATATCGAGCGCTGCACCTATTGCGGCGCCGCGCCTGTGCCGCTCAAGGACTATATCGTCAGCATTGAAAAGCAGTCGGTGCGCCGAAACCGACCGAAGCTAGCCGACTTGTGTGCCGCCTACTCCGATCTCACGCTGTCACCGGCCATCATCAGCACGATTGGACAGGCGATCCATACCGGCCGCGGCATGTTTATCTACGGCCCTCCCGGCAATGGCAAAACGAGCATTGCCGAGCGGGTTATTCGGGCCGCCCAGCAATACATCTGGGTGCCGCGAACGGTGGTGATCACGGGTGAAACCATCCGGCTGTTCGACCCCGCCAGCCATGAAGAGGCGCCGCCGACTTCTTCGGGCCATCTGCTGGAAATGGCACGATACGACCGACGTTGGGTGCGCATCAAACGGCCGTCGATCATCGTCGGCGGCGAATTGAAGCTCGAGCACCTGGAATTTGCCTCACATAACGCTACGGGAATCATTGAAGCGCCGCTGCAATTGAAGGCCAACGGCGGAGCGCTGGTGGTAGACGATTTCGGCCGCCAGCGGGTCAGCCCCGACGAACTGCTCAATCGCTGGATCGTGCCTCTGGAAAAGGGGCACGACTATCTCACGCTCCCGTCGGGCCGACAGATTCAGGTCCCCTTCGATCCCATTTTGGTGTTTTCGACCAACATCGAGCCGCGCAAGCTGGTGGACGAGGCTTTTTTGCGGCGCATGCCGTACAAAGTCGAGATTCCGGATCCGACGCCGCGAGAATTCCGCGAGCTGATCAAGCAATGGTGCACCAGGCAGGAGATCGAGTATCGCGACGACGCGGTGGATCACCTGCTCAGCAAGCATTACACAGAAGCGAAGCGGCCGATGCGTTTCTGCCACCCGCGCGATCTGCTGCTCCAGGTCACGACGTTCTTTGAATTCCACGAGCTGCCCAAAGTGCTCTCCAGCAAGGCGTTCGACGTGGCCGTGAAGAACTACTTTGCCGGGCTGTAGGCTTGTCAGCGGCGCGACTGAAACGTGGAGACAACCGCGGCCCTCTTAATCTCCTCCCAGGGATGCCTCCCGGTCGGCACGACCGTCAGAACCGCTATCCCAGGGCCGACCTCCTGGCGGAAATCGACCTAGAGTTTCTGTTAGGCGCGGGGTGACTTGCGCCTTCCACTCTTAAGGAGATTTCCACATGCGATTTGTGACATCGTTTTTGCTATGCGTCGCGCTTGCTGTCTGCTTCGGACCTGCCGCCTACGCCAGAGGGGGACGGGGAGGTGGCGGTGGAGGCGGAGGCGGCAACGCCCACGGTGGTGGTGGCGGTGGTGGTGCCCAGGCAAAGAAGCAGTCCGGCAATGGCAGCGGCCACACCACGAAGGTCAACGACCACAAAAAGGTGAAGGACACCTCGACCGCCAAGGAGCACGGCAGCCAGAAAAAGGACACCAAGCCCGCCAAGGAAGACAAGCAGACAGCCAAGGAGGACAAGAAGCTGGCTAAGGAAGACAAAAAGCTTGCCAAGGACGAACGCAAGAAGCAAAAGAAGTCCCGCGTCGAATCGGCCGCTGAAGACAACGACATCGAAGGGGATGAAGAGGTCATGGACGATGACGGCACGGCCGATGACGGCGACCCGTCCGACGACGGAGACGGCGAAACGGCCCACGTCGATCATCCCGGCAAAGGCATCGGCCGGCACGTTCGCGAGTTGAAGGGGCTGAGCCCCGAGGAGAAGAAGGAAGCCATCAAGCGGCTCCAGCAGGAGCACGGCATTGCCAAGGGCCGGTTCAAGGACCGGACCGGAACCGACGGCGATGGGGACGACGACGGAGACGACGCCGGCGGTGATTCCGGCGGAAACACCGGCGACGACACAACCGGCGACGACACGACAGGCGACGACGGCCGGGACGCCGATGACGGTAGTGACACGGACGAGGACGATAGTCAGGGAGACAACGACAACCAGGGGGAAGATAAAGATGAGGTGGACGAGTAGTCCCAAGAGAAACCTGGAAAGCGATGGGGCCGGGAGATTTCCCGGCCCTTTTTATTTAGCGGCCAGATCGCGATGTCTATTGAGTTCGCCGAGTTCGCCCCTTGAACGTCGTCTTAGCAAGTGTTAACTTCGAGGGATTTTACACACCTCGCGGCAGTCGAGGTGAAGGTGCGCGCCGACATGGCCAGGGGGCGGCTCGCAGCCAATCAATTCTGCCTCCCAGGGCCACAAGGACACGCTCGCAGTGCCCCGCCGCAGCGACATCAAGAAGATTCTGCTCATCGGTTCCGGCCCGATCATCATCGGCCAGGCATGCGAGTTCGATTATTCCGGGACCCAAGCCTGCAAAGCGCTCCGTGAGGAAGGGTACAAAGTCGTTCTGATCAACAGCAATCCGGCCACGATCATGACTGATCCGGAGATGGCCGACCGCACGTACATCGAGCCGCTCACCTGGGAAATGGCGGCCAAAGTGATCGAAAGGGAACGTCCCGACGCGCTCCTGCCGACTCTCGGCGGCCAAACCGGGCTCAATCTGGCGATGGACCTCGCTCGCCACGGAGTACTGGACAAGTACGGCGTTGAGATGATTGGCGCCAACGCAAAGGTCATCGCCAAGGCGGAAGAGCGCGAGCAATTCAAGCAGGCCATGGAAAAAATCGGCCTGGAGGTGTGCAAGGGAGAGACAGTCCAAAGTATTGAGCACGCCCGCAAAGTTCTGGAGATGGTTGGTCTCCCCTGCGTCGTCCGCCCCAGCTTCACCCTCGGCGGCTCCGGCTCGGCGATCGCCTACAACCGCGAGGAGTTCGACACGCTCGTCCGCCGCGGCCTGGACCAGTCGCCGGTCCACGAGGTGCTGATCGAGGAGTCGGTGATCGGCTGGAAAGAATACGAGATGGAGGTGATGCGCGACATGGACGACAACGTCGTCATCATCTGCTCCATCGAGAACTTTGACCCGATGGGCGTGCACACCGGCGACAGCATCACCGTCGCCCCCGCCCAGACGCTGACCGACAAGGAATATCAGCGGATGCGCGACGCCAGCCTGGCGGTCATCCGCGAGATCGGTGTCGAAACCGGCGGCAGCAACATCCAGTTCGCGATTCACCCGCAGACCGGCCGGATGATCGTCATCGAGATGAATCCCCGTGTCAGCCGCAGCTCGGCGTTGGCCAGCAAGGCCACGGGTTTTCCCATCGCGAAGATTGCCGCCAAGCTGGCCGTCGGCTATCGGCTGCACGAGCTGGCCAACGATATCACGCGGAAGACCAAGGCCTGCTTCGAGCCCACGATCGACTACGTCGTCACGAAGATCCCGCGGTGGACGTTTGAAAAGTTCCCCGATGCCGACGCGACGCTGACTGTGCAGATGAAGTCCGTTGGCGAAACGATGGCGATCGGACGGA
>DASRJP010000086.1:0-3561 GCA_035649415.1 Pirellulaceae bacterium
GGCCCGTTGTCGGTATCGGCAAACGAGTTGCCGATGTAGGCTTCGCTCGCGTCAGCAATGCCGTTGGGCCATAACTCGGGCCGGAAGTTACGGATATAGAGATAGTCTTTGTTGCGGAGCGCACGGCTAGGATAGCCGGCCGTGTTTCCTTTCTCCTGCGACGGAACGTGCCGTTCCTTGCCGTAGATCACGTGGTCACGATGAGTCGGCGCCGCAGCCGTCGGGTCGATGCCGCGGAGCCGCTTCAGCAGGCTCTTACCGGTCATCTCGGAACGGAATGAATTCCGTTCTACGCCGGCCGCCTCGAGGAATGTCGGCGCCAGGTCGGTCAGGCTCACGAAGTCGTCGATGATCTGCTCTCCCTTGATGCCGCCGCTCGGCCAACGGATGGCCAGCGGCACTCGCGCCCCGAGGTCATAGAGGTTGCTCTTGCCGCGCGGGAAGGGCATGCCGTGGTCGCCGGTGATCACGATAATTGTGTCATCGAGGCGTTTGGCTTCTTCGAGCAGCTTGAGCGCCTCGCCCAGCTCGCGATCAAACCGCTGCACCTCGAACATGTAATCGGCCACGTCGTTACGCGTCAGTTCGTTGTCGGGTAGCGCGGCAGGAACTTTGACGCGCGTCAAATCCATGCCGCTGGCCGCGCCTGATTGCCACTCATACGGCCGGTGCGGATCGCTGCTGCCGAACCAGAAACAGAATGGCTTGCCGCTCGGCACAGCGCGGAGAAACTCGGCGAAGCTCTGATAATTTGGCCCGGCCGGATCGACCGTGCGGCCGCCTGGTTCGAGCCGCCCCGGTCCCCACGCTTTCCTCATCTTGCCGATGAAATAGCCCGCTTCCTGAAGGATTTCGGGATAAGTGCGAAACTTCGCCGGCAATGTGCTCCAGAGGTTGGCGCCTTCCTCCAATCGCCAGTGGTACTGCCCGGTCATCAGCGCCCCGCGCGACGGCGTACACGACGGTGATGAGACGAAGGCGTGGCGCACGAGCACGCCTTCCTTGGCGATCCGGTCGAACGTCGGCGTCTTGACCACCGGGTCGCCGTAGGCCCCGGCATACGGATAGCCCCAATCGTCGGCAATCGCGAGGAAGATATTGGGACGCTTGCCCTGTGCGGCTGCCGGCGAGTGCCAGGTGAGCAGAATCGTGGCAACCCAGACGGCGCAGAGCCATCGATTGGCGATGAAGTAAAACATATTGCGATCCGAACCGAGGGCGCGAGATAGCTGACGACTTCGCCTGTTGTATCGCGCCGCGGATGGCTGGGCAAACAAAAGCCAAGGGCCAACGCGAAAGGGGTCGGGAGTCGATTTCGGCCGGCGAGTCTCCAATTGAATGGCCCATCCCCGAAATCGACTCCCGACCCCATTACCGAATCCGCAACCCCTTGGGGAGCGACTCGCCGAAGACGCGGGCCTGCTCGTCGGCATCGAGCTGGCCGGCAGTGCGGACCAGGTCGATGGCGTGCGGAGAAGCGCCGGCGCGATCCAGCCAGGCCCGCACCCGATCTCGCAGCGGCTCGGGGATGTCGCGATAGCGGTCATCAGTCCGGCGGGCGAGCTGCACCGTGGCAAACTGACTCATCGGGTCGCGCTGGTCAATTACAAGCAACCGCTCCAGCCACGTCGCGGCGTCGACGGCGGAAACGACTGAGTTCAGCGGCCCGTAAACCGGCACACGAGCGCCGATGCGGGCCAGGGCCCAGGCGATTGCCGGCCGGATTTGGTCGAGCTTTCGTTTGGGCAATAGGTCGACGAGCATGTTTCCTATCTCCAGTTTCGTCTCGACCGGCAACAGTTCCAGCGAACCGAGCAGCCGCAGCGTCTCGAGCGATTCGTGCGGCGGTAGCTGTGCCTCGGTCTGCCGGCCGGTCATCTGCCGCCGGTGCAGGCTGCGGAGCGTCGCCAGCAGCGGCTCGGCAATCGCCTTCTGCTGCCCCGCCGAAAATCCGCCGGCGATCCGCCGCCAGAGAATCAGCGACTCGGTGCGACTCGACGCGGCAGCATGGGCCAGCTTTCCCTGCACGGTTCGCCAGGTCTCGGCAACGCGCCAGTCATCGACCGCCAGGCCGTAGCCGGGACGGAGGGCGTAGCCCAGCAAATTGAGCCAGCGAGCTTCGTGCCTGGGACTTTTCATTCTGCCGGCTTCCAGCTCGATGAGTGCCTCCCAGATGCGCCGTAACAGCGATGTCGGCCACTCGCCACGATCCATTTGGCCCGCGGCAGTCAATCGCTTGATCAGACCGTCGGGGTCGTCCTTGCCGGCAGTGCCGAAAGTCCCTTCAAGCACCGCGCAGATTGCCCGCCACGTTGCTTCATCGACGAACCCCTCGCGCTCAGCGGCCGATTCGTGGGCTTCGATGTTGGTCTGCGTCGCGCTGCGGACGTCGAACTGCAATCGCCAACTTCGCTCGCCGCCGACTTCGCTGCACCACAGTTCGAGCGTGCCGATTTCGGTCAACTTCGCGTGCAGCTCGACCGGGACGGCGCCGCGTTCGCTGCGGCGGCGAGTCTTGAGCGCTGTGCGGATCGGGGGGAGCGCCGTCATCTGCTCCGGATCGACGGCAATCATTTCGCCGGGCCGGTCCGCCAACCGCGTGCTGGAGACGTAGAGCGGGAATTCGGCCGGCTCCGATACGAGCAAGTCAAACTGGCGCTCGGGAAGTTTGATCTCCTGCCCCGGCTCGGCACTGCCGGGAAGGAGGCAAATCGCCTGGGGCGGCTGCGATTCGATGCCGATGTAATACGCCCGCGCGAGGCTGGCGGCAATCTTCACTCCCTGGCCGCGGCGAACCATGCCGTAATAGGCCGCCCCGCGGGCGACCGCCAGATCGAGGCGGTCGTTGTCGAGGACGAGAGGTTTGTAGGCGAACCACCGCGACAGCGAGTCGATCAGCCGCTGGCGGAGGATGGGCGATTCGAATACGCCGCCATTGAACAGCAGCGCGTCGGGACGCGCGGGATCGTAGGACAGGTTTTCAACCTGTTCTGAATCTTCATTGGACAGGTTGGAAACCTGTCCTACGTTGTTGGAAACCTGTCCTACGGCGTCGTCCAGTGCCAGATGTCGATGCGCCGTCAGGAATGCCGCCAGGTAGCGAGTCATCGCTGGGTCGCTGGCATACGGCAATCCGAACTCCTGAAAGCCGCTACGGCGCGGGGCCGGTTTGTCGTCGAGATGTACCAGGGGCATGAAGCCATCGACGAGCAGCTCGTGGACCTCGCCCTGCGAGATTGAAACACTCTGGCTGCCGCCGATGAGTTTGGAGCCAGAGCCGGGGAGAGTCACGGTGACAGATTCGGGCGCGTCGGCGGAAAGCAATTGTTCCTTCGCCTGCCGAGCGAGCCGCACGAGCAGGTCCCATTGCCGCGACGGCAGTTTGCCGCCACCGGTTAGCTTCCGCTCGATGTGCTGAGCGAGGGCCAGGTCAAAATTGTCGCCGCCGAGGATCAGGTGATCGCCGACAGCGACGCGATGGAATTGGACTTTGCCTCCTTCTCCGCGACGAACGCGAATCAGCGTGAAGTCGGTGGTGCCGCCGCCAATGTCACAGACGAG
>DASRJP010000087.1:0-15059 GCA_035649415.1 Pirellulaceae bacterium
ATTACCGGTCCAACGAGCGGCTTTACCGGGCGCTACAGCTCAAGCTGTTCGAGGACCAGAAGGACACGATCAAGCTCACCAGCCTGGTGAGCCAGGTCGTAGACAAGGACACGCAGGCCAAGATCGACGTGGTCAAGGGGCGATTGATCCGCGACTTTGGCTACGACGACGAGAGCGCCACCGACGTGCTGAATTACGTGGCGAGCATTTTTGCGAGAGGAGACGTGAAGAGGAAATGACCAAATCCCAATACCAATGACCAATGAAGAATTGGTCATTGGTGCTTGGTCATTGGTCATTCACCCGAAGGGTGACCATGGTCATGAAGATCGACCGCGACGCGTCGCGGTTCAAACAGATCGTCCGCGGGAAGATACGCGAAAACCTGCGGAAGTACGTGACCCACGGCGAGATGATCGGCCGCAAGGGGAAGGACCTCGTTTCCATCCCGCTGCCGCAGCTCGACGTGCCGCACTTCCGCTACGGCCAGAACGGACGCGGCGGCGTCGGCCAGGGGGATGGCGAGGTCGGACAGCCCATTGCTCGCGGCGACGAGGGCGAGGAAGGCGAAAACAAGGCCGGCAGCGACCCGGGCGAGCATGTCCTGGAGGTCGATATTTCCCTCGACGAGCTGGCCGCCATTCTCGGCGACGAGCTTCAGCTTCCGCGGATCGAGCCCAAGGGGAAGGCCAACATCGTTCAGGACAAAGTGCGGTACACGAGCGTCCGCCGAGTGGGTCCCGAATCGCTGCGCCACTTCCGCCGTACCTACGTCGAGGCCCTGCGGCGGCAGCTTTCGGAAGGGACCTACCGCCCGGCCGACCCGCGTGTGGTGCCGATTAAGGACGACCGCCGCTACCGCTCCTGGGAGCACGTCTCCGAACCGCAGGCTAATGCCGTCATTCTCTACATGATGGACGTCTCGGGGAGCATGACCGACGACCAGAAGGAGATTGTCCGCACCGAGTCGTTCTGGATCGATACCTGGCTCAGGAGCCAGTACGACGGCCTGGAGCGACGGTACATCATCCACGACGCTGCGGCCCGCGAGGTCGACGAGAACACCTTCTATCACACCCGCGAAAGCGGCGGCACGCGGATCAGTTCCGCCTACAAAGTGGCACTTGAATTGCTGAAAGAGAAGTTCAACCCGGCCGAATGGAACATTTACTGCTTCCAGTTTTCCGACGGCGATAACTGGGGCGAGGACAACAAGTCGGCGCTGACCATGCTCAAGGACGAGATCCTGCCGCAGTGCAACCTGTTTTGTTACGGCCAGGTGGAGAGCCCCTACGGCAGCGGCGAATACATGCGCGTTTTGGAAGAAGCATTTGGCGACGAGCACGAAACCATGGTGCTCTCGGAGATTGAGAATAAAGAGGCGATTTACGATTCGATCAAGACATTCCTGGGGAAAGGCAAATGATCCTCGTTCCCACGCTCCGCGTGGGAACGCAAGCGGGGCCGCTCCGCGGCCCTGACGCGACGCAGAGCGTCGCAACTAGCCGTTCCCACGCAGAGCGTGGGAACGAGAATTCACAGCATGTCTGTTCTCCACCGCTTCCGAGCCCTCACCCCTGAGCTGGTCGAAATTCAGCAGCAGATGGAGAGCCATGCGCGGAATTACGGCCTGGACTTCTTCCCCACGGTTTTCGAGGTGGTGGATGCCGACCAGCTCAATGCCGTCGCGGCCTACGGCGGCTTTCCGACGCGTTATCCCCACTGGCGGTTCGGGATGGAATACGAGCAGCTCACCAAGGGGTACTCCTACGGCCTGCAAAAAATCTACGAGCTGGTGATCAACAACGACCCCTGCTACGCCTACCTGCTGGGGAGCAACGGCACCACGGACCACAAGCTCGTCATGGCCCACGTCTACGGCCACTGCGATTTCTTCAAGAACAACGCCTACTTCGCCCACACCAACCGGCGGATGATCGACGAGATGGCCAACCACGGCAACCGCATCCGCGACTACATGGACCGGTTCGGCGTCGAGGACGTGGAGAACTTTATCGACTGCTGCCTGAGCATTGAGGATCTGATCGACATCCACTCGACCGCCATCCGCCGCCGCGAGGAGGAGAAGAAATACCACTTCCAGCCGGCAACCGGCGACGACGAGGAAAAGCCGCTGGCAGCCACGCGGTTCGCTGCCAAGGGGTACATGGACCAGTTCGTCAATCCACCGCAGGCGCTGAAGCACGAGCTGGAACAAAAGAAGAAGGACCTGGAGAAGAAGGAAAACTTCCCGCCGGAGCCGGCCCAGGACGTGATGCAGTTCGTGATCGAGCACGCGCCCCTCAAGGCCTGGCAGCAGGACGTGCTGTCGATCATCCGTGACGAGGCGTATTACTTCGCCCCGCAGGCCCAGACCAAGATCATGAACGAAGGCTGGGCCACGTACTGGCACTCCACGATCATGACGCGGCACGCCATCGAAGCCCACGATCTGGTGTGCTATGCCGACCACTGTAGCGGCACTCTCGCCGGTTCGCGCACCAGGCTCAATCCGTACAAGCTCGGCGTCGAGCTGTTTAGGGACATCGAGGATCGCTGGAATCGCGGCTGCTTCGGCGAGGAGTGGGAGCAGTGCGACGACTATCAGGCCAAGCAGGATTGGGACAAAGAACTCGGCCTGGGTCGGCAGAAAATTTTCGAGGTCCGCAAGGTCCACAACGACCTGACGTTCATCGACACCTTCCTGACGCTCGACTTCTGCCGCCGGCACAAGCTGTTCTCGTTCGGCTTCAACAACGAAACGAACTACTACGAGATCGAAAGCCGCGAGTTCGAGAAAGTGAAGCAGCGGCTGCTATTCAACCTGGAGAACGTCGGCCGGCCGTACATCTTCGTGAAGGACGCCAACTACAAGAACCGGGGCGAGTTGTTCCTCGAGCACCGCTATAGCGGCGTCGAACTGCAAATGAACTACGCCCAGGACACGCTGTCGGCGCTATTCAAGCTCTGGAAACGCCCGGTCCACGTGGAAAGCGTCCTGGAAAACAACCCGGTGGTCCTGTCCTTCGACGGCCAGGAGCACACCCGCACCGAACAAGGAAAGAAAAGCGCCTGAAACGGACGGAAATTCCTCACTTCCTGCTGCAATATGACCTGACAACTTGACGAACAATCTTAAGGGGGTACGTGCCATGTCCATCCAACACGATGTCCAACAAGAACTGAAACGCATCCACGCCTTGCAAACCGCAGCCCGGCTGGAGGTCGATACGCAGTCCGGGCGGCTGGAAAGCCAGGTTTCGGCCGTAGACGCCATCGGCTGCGCCTTTGAGAGCCTGGTCCTCCGCACGGACAAGCTGGCGGGGGCGACCATGGAGCAGCTGCGCAAGCTGAGCGACCGGCTCACGAAGCGACTGACTTACCTGCTGGAGCCGATCGGGGCCCTGGAGGCGGACGCCGAGAGCTGCACAGTCCAGATGCGGTCGAGTCCTCCGCAGAAGGGGGACGACGGCTCCAGCTATTACGAGCTGCTGGTCCGCCGCGGCGGGGAAATCTCGCTCTGCCGCTATGCCAAGACTGCGGGCCAGCCGCGCCGCGTGATCGATGCCCACGTCACGCGCGAGGTCTTCGCCCGCCTGGCGGAAGATTTTGTGGCGGCATTGGGGTAATTCGCGGCCGGATGAGCCATACTAACCCAACCACAAGCGGGGGAATCCAGCTTTCCCCACGCTGACGCTTCGGGTTAGTGCATCATGGCCAAGCTCCTCGACCAGATTCTGGTCATCGACATCGAATCCACGTGCTGGCAAGGTCCGTCCCCGCCAGGCCAGCAGAGCGAAATTATCGAGATCGGCGTCTGCCCCGTCGATGTCGCGCACCTGAAGCGGCTCGACAAACGCTCGCTGCTGGTGAAACCCGTCCGTTCCAAAGTGAGCGAATTCTGCACCAGGTTGACCACGCTCCGTCCCGAAGACTTCGAGCACGCCGGCACGCTGGCCGATGCCGTGGGCATTCTCAAGCGCGAATACCGCTCCATCGACCGCCTGTGGGCCAGCTGGGGCGATTACGACCGGCGGCAATTTGAGCGTGTCTGCCGCGAGTTGACCGTCCCCTACCCCTTTGGCGTCAGCCATCTCAATATCAAGACGCTGTTTGCGGTCGGTCGCGGAGACGACAGCGAGATGGGTTTGGATCAGGCGTGCGAGACGTTGGGAGTGCCGCTGGAAGGGACGCACCATCGGGGCGGCGACGACGCCTGGAATATTGCCGGCCTGTTATGCCGGCTGCTGGCGAAGCTGCGCCACGAGACGTGAGCGAATTCTGCGCGAAAGGGCGCTAGCTGCGCGCCGGCTCACGCCGCCCGTCGCTCCGGCACCATATCCGACTCCGGCGGCTGGCCGCTGTCTCCCGGCCGGAGTCCGCTGGCCGCCCACTGGCGCACCAGCTTGTCCGCCCGCGCCGTTTGCGAAAGCAGGATCGACTCGACATGATCGCGGCAATGAGCCAGTTCGCCGTCGTCCAGATCGGGCGCGATCGGGATCGCGGCACTGGCGCTGACGACGACGCGGCTCAGCGGCCGGGCGAAGGCCATTTGGTCCCAACTCCGCACGCGCCACGGCCGGTGATAAGCCGCGCCAATGGCCACCAGCGGCATCCCGGTGCGCGACGCCAGGAAGACGGCTCCTGGCTGCAATCGCCGCCGCGGACCCCGCGGGCCATCGACGGCAATGCCGACGTTGGCGTCCGCTCCCAAGCGGAGCACTTCCAGCGCCGCATGGGCGCCGCCGCGATGGCTGGAACCGCGAATCGGCCGCAGGCCCAGACGTTCCATGATGCGAGCAATCCGCTCGCCATCGCGGCTGCGGCTGATCATCGCGTGGGTGCCGCTGCCGGCCATCAGCCCGCCGTGAAAAACCAGGTCCTCATGCCAGAAACAATAGATGTGCCCCTTCGATCCGGAGCGTGGGTCCAAAGACGGATCCTGGGCGTCGACATGAATGCGCAGCGTTCCCATCCAGGCCCGAATCGCCAGGGCGGCCGTAGCGTCGAACATCCTTCCCCAAAATGAACTTTGCGCCATCCTTGCGCCTCCCCGGTGCATCGGTGAGGGCATTGTAGACGCACCGTATGCCGCTGGCCTATGTCAGTGTCAGGGTGATGCAGTAGCATGTGGCCGCTATGACCGCTTCCTCCCCTTTGGTGACGCCGGCCTGCGTGGATCAGATCGCTTCTCTCGCTGCGCACGATTCCAGCCGGGCGTTCGCCCGCCGGGCGGCATGGATGGCGTTGCTGCTGCTGGTGCTAGCTGCGACGGCCTCGCTGGTTGACTTGCCAGTCTCGAAAGCTGCCGCGCGCACGCGAGCCGCTCGCAATCACCCTGTCGTCGGCCGATTGACAAAAATCATCGATTTGTGCGAAGTCTTCGGCTATGGCGGCACGGTCCTCTTGGTGATCGTGCTTGCCGGCAGCCTCGATCCGGCCGGCCTGCGATCGACGCCGCGGCTTCTGGCCGGGGCCTATGGCGGCGGACTGGCGGCCGACGCAGTCAAATTGCTTGTCGGCCGGCTCCGCCCCAAGGCCGCCGACCTCGGCAGCAGCGTTTTGGAGACGTTTCAGGGCTGGCTGCCGATTCTCGACGAATCGACCCGCCAGCACCAATTCCAGTCGTTTCCATCCGCTCACACGGCCACAGCTTTTGGACTGGCCACCGTGCTGGCCTGGCGCTACCCGCGCGGCGCGACGATGTTCTTTGTGCTGGCGGCACTGGCGGGACTACAGCGGGTGCAGGCGCGCGACCATTTCGTCAGCGACGTTTTCGTCGGCGCGGCCATCGGGGTTCTGTGCGGCGCGGCCTGCATCGGCCCGCACCTGGCCGGCCGCTGGTTCACGCGGCTGGAAAGCGTTGCCTGCACACCGCGTGATCGCGTACACTGAAGGTTCGTCGCCGCGTGTCAGGGGCGCAGCGATGGGAGGCATGGACATGATTACGGCTTTTCTGGCCGGCGCGCTTCTCTTGGCCGCTGAAGAACGTTCTCAAGCAGAAACTACAGCAAATGGCCAGCGCGAAAATGCGCCGCCGCAGCGCTTGATTGCCGAGATCGATCGGGAAATGACCACGGCGCTTCGCGAGGAGGCCACAGCCAAGGCAAAGTCGCACCATGGATCCGCGGTCCAGCGGCTGTGCGAAATCCACGCGTCGATCGTCGCCGATCCGCGGTTTGCCACGAGCGACACGCTGAAGACTTACCGGGCGAAGCTGTGGAGCCGGCTGACGAAAATCAAGCAGGACCTGAGGCGCGACGTGGCCAAGGAGATCGGCAAGCCGGCAGTCGACCCGGCGCAGGAGCAGGCGCTGCGACTGTCCGCTGCCAGCATGGCCGACGCTTTGTCGCTGGCTGACTCGGCTGGCGGCGCACCGACGGGGCTATTGGCTCGCGGCGGCGCGGCTCAGATCGATGCCAACGCCCAAACGCTGATCGAGCTGATCGAGCGAACGATCGATCCCGACTTCTGGGACGTCAATGGAGGTCCGGGGACCATCTTCTACTACCCGAACCTCCAGTGCCTGGTGGTCCGGGCCACGGGCGAAGTGCACGGCAAGATCGGCGGCGTCCTCGGCGGCGTTCGCGACGCGGGACGCTAGGTCGTATCCCCAGTCGAGATCAGCGGGCCGGACCCACCAAGACCACCCTTCAGCTCGCGCGGCTGCTTGGGCGCCTTGGGAGCGGGCGATGGCTGCTCCGCGGCTGGCTCGATGCCGTCGTCCTCGCCCCACTCGACGCGCTTTCGCGACAGACCGATCTTCCGCTCGTCGGAATCGACGCGGAGGATTTTCACCTCGATCTTGTCGCCAACCTTCACCACGTCCTCGGGGTTTTCGACCTTGTGATCGGCTAATTCCGAGATATGGAGCAAGCCTTCCAGCCCATCTTCCAGCCCGACGAAGACACCAAAATTCGTGATCTTGGTGACCGAGCCGCTGACGACCTGGCCCGGCTGGTATTTTTCCGGGATGTTGGTGGCCCAGGGATCCTCGTCGAGTTGTTTGACGCCGAGCGCAATCCGCCGCCGCTCCTGATCGACCGACAGGATTTTGCAGCGGACCGCCTGTCCCTTTTCGAGCATTTCGCTGGGATGGCTGATCTTCCGCGTCCAGGACATGTCCGAAACGTGCAATAGTCCGTCGATCCCTTCCTCCAGTTCGATGAACGCGCCGTAGTTGGTCAGGTTGCGGACTTTGCCTTCCACGATGCTGTCCACCGGGTACTTTTCGGCGACCCGCGTCCAGGGGTTCTCCTGGGCCTGTTTCATGCCGAGCGAAAGCTGCTGCCCTTCCTTGTCCACGCCCAGGATCACGACGTTGATCTCGTCGCTGATATTGACCAGCTCGCTGGGATGATTGACCCGCCGCGTCCAGGACATCTCGCTGATGTGCACCAGCCCCTCGATTCCCGGCTCGAGCTTCACGAACGCCCCGTAGCTCATGACGTTGACGACGCTTCCCTTGACCACCGTGCCGACCGGGTATTTTTCGACCACGTGCTCCCAGGGGTTCGCCAGGAGCTGCTTGAGGCCCAGGGCTATCTTTTTCTTCTCGCGGTCGATGTGCAGCACCTTCACCTCGAGTTGCTGGTCGATCTGCACCATCTCGCTGGGGTGCCCGATCCGCTCCCAGCTCATGTCGGTGATGTGCAGGAGGCCGTCGATGCCCCCCAGGTCCACAAACGCGCCGAAGTCGGCAATGTTCTTGACCACGCCGCGGCGCACGTCCCCTTCTTTGAGCTCGGTCAAAAGCAGCTCGCGGTCGGTCTCGCGCTGTTTTTCGATCAGTGAGCGGCGGCTGACGACGATGTTTCGCCGCGACTCATCGATTTTCAGCACTTCGCACTGCACTTCGCGGCCGATGTAGTCGCCAATATCGGCCGGCCGACGGATATCGACCTGGCTGGCCGGCAAAAAGACATTGACCCCCTTCACATCGACGAGCAGGCCGCCCTTGATCTTGCGGGTGACGGCGCCGGTGACGACCATCCCCTCCTTGATCTGGGACATCATCTTTTCCCAGTCGTCCTGCTTCTTGGCTTTCCGCTTGCTGATGCGGACCATGCCGCCGTCGTCCGGAATGGCCGTTTCGTCCTCCAGGTCCTCGATCAGCACGCGGACGAGCTGCCCCACCTGCGGCGGCTCGTCCCCTTCTTCCCATTCCTCCAGCGAAATCGAGCCCTCGCTCTTGAAGCCGATATCGACCATCACCATCCCGTCCGCCACGCGGAGGATTCGTCCCTCGACGATCTTGTTGACGTCGAAGTCGCCGCCGCTCTCGGCGGGGTGCAAACCTTCGCTTTCGAAGCCCGCCACCGCGGACTCCAGCATGGATTGAATATCGGGATCGTTATCGAGATTCCGGATCAGCGTACGATTGACCATAAGACAACAGGACCTTGCACCAACCGCGGACAGACGCCAAAAGAGCCCCAAATGCCGCGGGGGATTGGAGACAAAACGACTCTTTGGCCCTGGCGACGCGCCGGGACTCTTAGCAAAGAGGCGAATCCCTAACTGTATCGGATTTCGCCGGTTGCGACAATTGGGAAGGACGGGAGGGCGCTGGCTGTTCTGGGTAATACGTCAGACTGCCGGCCGCGGGATCGGTGGTGTACTACGCCACGCCCACTTCCGGCTTCTTGCCCTTGGCTTCCTCAATTTGGCGCTGGGAGGCGACGCAGGCCACGTAAATGTCTTGGAAATTGACCGCGACTTGGGCAAAGTCCGCTAGGAGTTCCCGCCTGGCGATGGCCGGCATTTGGGAGAATTGTTCCAGGATGGACTCTAACCGATCGTCGGTGGTGAGTCCCTCATCCCTGTAGGCCGCGACGACTCGATGCAACGCGAGCCAGAATTCATGAGCCCCGTACATGGCTGAACTCTCCGGCGAATGCCGGCGTGAGAGGAGCGAGACGAACTGACGGCGCGCATTTTGCCGCGCTGCTAGCCAAAGTCAACGGGGTTGAGAATTCGTAATCCAATTAGCCCAATTCCGGACCGAATGGTCGCCTGGGCAGGGACAGCGCAACAAAAAAGGCGAGTCCAGCGGTAAAGCTGGACCCGCCCAACACGGGGGTGAGAAAGCCTCGGTGATTGTCTCAGGCTGACTTGCAACCCGAGACAACTCAAATCTAGGTCGCAGCCGCGGCAACGCAAATCGATCCCTTGAGGAAATTCTTCAGCAGGAAGTGAAGTTTGCCCAGAGCCCAGCCGTCTATGACGGCTGTGCGGGGGCTGATGAACGCGAGAGGGCCGGTCCCACGACCGGCGCCAGGGTCGGTCCGGCGGCTTCCTGCGGGGCGTCGATTCGCACGGATCGATCGGAATCGACAGCAGCCTGCGAGCCTTCGGCAGCCACAACGGGCAGTGAGCGTCGGAACTGGGCCGGCTCGGGACTGGCCGGGTCCCAGGCTTCCCACTGGGCAAGGAGCATTTCCGCCTCGTTGGCGCTCCCCGTGGCCAGCAGCGTCGTCGCCAGCCAGCGCCAGGCAAAACGCTCCCGGCAGCCGCCGCGGATCGCGGCAAACAGCGCACCGCGAGCAGCATTCCAGTCGCCTTTGACCGCGGCGCATGCTCCGGCGACCGCCTCCCGCAAAGTCTCGCGCGCGGATCCATCAATTGGCATCCTCGCGACAACAACGAAAGCCTCCTCCCGCTGGCCGCGCTGCACGTGATGTTCCAGGAGCTGACGCGCAATGCGCCTGGAGTCGGCATACGCGCTCCCCGCGTCCAGAAGCAGCGTCAGCGCTGCTTCTGGCTGGCCGCTCAATTCCAACAGGGCCGCCTGGCACGAAGCAGCCACTTCGCGCACGTCCGGCAAGTGCCATACGGCAGACTCGATCTGCCCTTGGCGATAGCAAAGGTCGTAGGCCTTCAAGGCCAGGTCGGTCCGTCCGAGCGACTGCATGTATCCGCCCAGTGCACACAGTAGCTGAGCATCGAGAGGAAAGATTTCCAGCGCCGTTGTACAAAGTGAAACTTGCGCACTGCGCCGTGGGTCCTGCCCCATCGCGTCCGGGAGCTTTCCCGTCATCGCTTCCAGGCAGGCTAGCAAGCCATAGTAGGCCTCGAGCTGCGCGCTCGTTTTTTTCTCCGCAGCCTCCAGTGCCTGTCGGTAATGGTGTGCCGCCTGCTCGTGCCGCGTCAGCGCCTGGCAGGCCTCACCCAGGCAGTTATAGATTTCTGCACTTGGTCCGCGCTCCGCCCATTGCAATTCGGCAAGTTTCAGGTTTCGCTGGGCCCGTGTCTCTTTCACGGCCGGATCGAATTCCCGCCGGCTGCGGGCGATGGTCAGGGGCAAGTGATCGACGCCAATGCCGAAGGCGAAGAGCGAGAGATCGAGGTTCTCGCGGACGCGCCCGGTGAACTGAAGACCGGGGCGGCGGGGATGGAGCCGCAGGCGGGCCACCTGCTCGCCGGCCGACTGGTCATCCAGCGGCGGCAGTGACACGCGCAGGTAATAGGCGGTCGTCGGATCGGCGTGCTGCTCGACGAATTCTTTCAGCAGCCGCCCGTCGTCTTTACCCAGCGTCTCCCCCGCATCCAGCCACAGCACCCACAGCCCTTCGATATACGTCAGAGCGGCATTGCGGGCGGCAGCAAAGCTGTCATCCCAGGGATGCTCGAAGACACGGGCCCCCAAGGAATGGGCCAGGGGCAACGTTTCGTCGCTCGAACCGGTGTCCAGCACCAAGATCTCGTCGGCGACGTTGCGGATCGACACCAGCGTTTCGGCCAGCGCCTCGGCCGCATCGCGAACGATGATCGCGACCGACAATCGAATCGGAGGTTCCATGCTACTCATCGGGCGCCCTCCACGGCGCAAGACTCCGGGAAAAAACTGGCCGAAGTGTAGCGGTAGCCGCAAGTTGCGGACAGGTCGAAAATCATTCGGCGGACGCGACGCTAGCAGCCTTCAGGAGCACCGGTGATTTCCCACATTACCGCCGCCGCTTTTTTCCCCGCCGCTCATGTGCCTTCTGCACGGCCGCGGCGCCGGGCGGCTGGCCGTTGTCGGGAGTGGTCTTGGCCGCCTCGGCAGACGCTGCCGCGGGCAGCGGCGTCGCTGGCGCGGTCCCGCTGGCGGCAGAGTTGGCGGCAACGGCGGCCGTACGATCGATCGACAGCAATTCGCGTTGGAGGATCTTTAGCAGCGTTTGAAGGAAGACGACAACCATCGGTCCGATGATGATGCCAATGGGGCCGAGCGCCTGAATGCCGCCCAGCACGCTGAGCAGTGCCAGAAGTGGGTGGAGGTTCGACTGCCCATGGAGGACGATCGGCTTGATGACGTTGTCGGCGGCGGAAATGACGCCGGCGCCGTACACCGCCAGGAATAGGGCGTGCCAGAACTGCCCATTCACGAAGTAGAGATACAGGCAGACCGGCACCCAGACCGTGGCCGCGCCGGTGAACGGCACCATGGCCAGCACCATCGTCAGCAGCATCAGCAGCGCCACGGAGCTGGTCAGGCCGGCGAAGTAGAACCCGATGCCGGCCAAAACTCCCTGAACGACGGCGGACAACAGCGTGGCGGTCACCACCGCGCGGCAGACCCGTTCGAATTCCTCCACCAGCTCGCGGACGTATTTTTCCTCCAGTGGCGAGAGCCGGATGACCGCGTTGAGCATCGTGGCCCCTTCCGCAAAGAAGAAGAACAGCGCGGCCACGGTGATGATGATCCCGAACAGCATCTTGCCGAGAATTGCCAGCGTGTCCCCCCCCAAGGCCAACAGCGGCGAGCCGGCGGTGGTCGTCGTGGTCTTGAGCAGGTTCTCGAGCTGCTCGTCAGTGGGGTTGACCAGTTCCTTCAGCCACGCGCGGACTGATCCACCGAGGTATTCGCGTTTGAAGTTGCGGAACGCGGCATACGTCGCCTGAAGCGCTTCGTCCTGCTCCAGGGTGTACGGTCGGGACTCCTTGAGGCGGAGCAGCAGTTCGCGGAGCGGCGTGGTATCAACGGGAGTCGAGCCCGCATCGGACGATTTCATTGCCAATTCCAGCCGCGCCAAGCGTTCGAGCAAAACGTTCACGACCTCGGGCTCGATCTCGACCGCTGCGCCCGTGCGCTGCTTGTTGCGCCAATTCGTGAGCATGGCCTCCATTAGTCGAAGATCCTGCTCGTCGGGGATTTCCAGGTCGAACTGTTTGCGGAGCTTGGCGAGCTGCGACTGCACGTCGGTCCCCTGCACCCGCTCGGCCAGGCCGATTCCTTGCAGCGTGGCCATGGTGATGACGAGTGCCGCCGGGGCCAGGACGCTGAGCAGGACCAGCACCGAGGTGATCCCCGCGGCGACGTATCGCCGGCCGCCGCTTTTGGCCAGGGCCCAGCGATGCAGTGGCTGGAAAATAACGCCCAGCAGGGCCGCCATGAACAGCGGCAGCATGAAGCTGGCCATCACCCGGTAGAACAGGATGGTAATGACGACCAGGATGCCGATCAGGACGGCAAACGAGACCATGCGGGACATAAGGGACTCCCTCGGCGGGATATTTGTGGTCCCGCAGAGCGATCAGCGGCGCCGGCTATAAGGACTAGCGACCGGCCAGCGGCACAACTCATTCTACGCCAGCCGGTGCGCTGCCAAAGCGCCGGCTCGGTTCTTCCAGGCCGCCCCGCCGCGCTGGTTATCGACCGATTAGGGCGGCAAAAACAGCGAAACTTTCCCCGCCGAAACAACCCGAATTTTCGGCGCGCGTTCGTCCAGCAACCAATGGGAGCAAGCAGCCACGTCGTGGTAAAATCGCACGTGCGACGCCACTGGCTCGCCGGGAGTCGCCCCATGTCGGTCGCCGAGTCGCTCAATCCCTATGCACCTCCGCCGGGGCCGGTGCAAATCGACTTTCGCGAGGCGGCGGTGGAAGAAAGTCTGCGGCTGCTCCAGGCCGGCGGCGGACGGACCGCCGACGAACTTGGAGTCTCGCTCGTCCTGCCGGCGGACGTCGCGGGGCTTAGGGCGCTGAGGCACATCGCCCGGATGACGCTCGTGCGGCTGATCGTCGGGATCGTCGGCATTGCGGTCGGCGGAATTCTGGCCGTTCTGCACCAGACGATCGAGCAGCAGTGGCGGATCTCCGAGTGGCTGCTGATGGGGATTGCCGGCGCCTGCTCGCTCGGCGGCATCGGTCTGCTGCTCAGCAACGTGTTCTTCGTCCGCTCCACAGTGCGGCGAGCGCTCGGCCAGCGGTATCGCGACTTGCTTCAGCACAGGGCGCTGCAGCGGCCGCTGTGCGTCGGCGTCGAGGATTGCCGCACGTTCGCGAACATGAAGCTGTCGCCTGAGGACTTTGCCTTCCTGGCGTTCGACATGTCCAAGCGGCGGTTGATTCTGGAAGGACTTCTGTTTCGCTACGTGATTTATGCCGGCGACTGGTTGACGATCGGCCAGGCGGCGGGCGCCACGACGACTGGCGTACAAATCGTGTTTCGGGTGGGGGCCGTCGTCGTCGGCATCACGGTGCAGCACGACAGCGTCTGGCACGAGCTGAAGCGGCAGACGATTGGCGGCGGCCAGGACCCGCTGATATGGCCGATCCAGCAGGTGTTAGATAGGGGTGATTGAAGTACCGTAATGGATTCAACTTTGCCATGGACGATTGGCCCTTCGATCAACCGCCGAATTGTGCCGTGATTACATTGCGGCTGATTGCCGACCGGAAGCAGCCGATCCTGCACGTGACGCACGATGCGGACGACCACGGCTGGCAGTTCCTCAGCTGGGAGGACGCGAACGTCGAAGAGGGCGTCGTCGTCTGCTTTTCGCACATTGTGGAATTTGATCCGTCGATTCGTGAGCTAGCCGACTTGCCGCCGGGATGGCATGCGTGGCGGCGAACTGTGGACGAGCCCTGGACGAGAGAGCCGAATCCCCATTCAGACGAAGACGACTAATTGATGGGGCACGGTCTCGGCCGCAATCACGTCGCCGAAAAGGCCACTACAATCGCTGCCACTGCCAGCCCGATGCCGGCTAAGCCGCCGATCACGCCGCCGGCAAAAATGCCCAGTGGGAGTCGCCAAGCGCCGGAACCAGCTGACGCGGCCGTCGCACCCGCGATCACGCCTCCCAACGTTCCCCCCAGCCACGCTCCAGCAACTGCTCCCACGATCAGCACAACCGCCAAGATAGCGAGCAGCATGGCAGCCAGGGCCAGGAGTACGATCAGGATCATCTGTCGGTCCTCCTCTGAAGTAAGAACCGCAGTGGCGGGCGATTGACAACTGCCGCTCGGTGCTAGCTACCACCCCGTCTGGGCAATAAAATGCTTTGCCAACGGAGGTTTGGCGGCCATCTCGCGCTGACTTCCCCCGGCTTAGCCAGGATTCTCCTTTCGAAGGACCGAATGATCGATGGCTGACGCAAACGTTCGCCCCTTCGTCCATCTCCACTGCCACTCGCACTACAGCCTCCTCGACGGTGCTTCGCCCATCGACGGCCTGGTGAAGCGGGCCAGCGAGCTGGGGATGAACGCCCTGGCGATCACGGACCACGGCAATCTGCACGGAGCCGTCGAGTTCTACCAGGCCGCCAAGGGAGCCGGCATCAATCCGATCCTCGGCTACGAGGCGTACATCGCCCCCGGCAGCCGCTTCGAAAAGAAAGATGCCGGCTCCAGCAAAGAAGCCAGCTACCACCTCACGCTGCTCGCGCAGAACCGCACCGGATTCAAAAACCTCATCAAGCTCGCGTCGTCGGCATTTCTGGAAGGCTTCTACTTTAAGCCGCGCATCGACAAGGAAATCCTCGCCGCCCATAGCGAGGGGATCATCTGCCTCTCCGGCTGCGTGTCGAGCGAGCTGTCGATGGCGCTCATCAAAGGGGGCGCGGTCGAAGAAGATTTCCTCGAGGCGATCGAGATCGCCCAGTGGTTCCAAAAGCTGTTCGGCGAGCGGTATTTCCTGGAGATCATGAACAATGGCATCGAGATTCAGCGGCTCCAGCTCGAGGGCGCCGTGGAGATCGCCCGCCGCGTCGGCGTTCCGCTCGTGGCCACCAGCGACGCTCACTACGTCCGCCAGGAAGATGCCGACGCTCAGGACGTGATGCTCTGCA
>DASRJP010000088.1:0-3156 GCA_035649415.1 Pirellulaceae bacterium
GAATGGGGCAGCCCGGGTCAACTGTTCTACGTATTGCTGCAACAAGCCGTTAGGGAAGAACCAGCCCCGTACCGCACCCTCATTCGATCCAGGGCAAACCACAATAGGTAGTGGTCGGTGGAGTTAAGTGGATAACTCTAATAATTGTATACAATGGCGCATCTAACCGATGGGCCCGCTGCGCGCGGGCCGACTGGCGGCCAGAGCCGCCAGGATGATCTTTGGCAATTTGGAAAACGATCGACAGTGGCCAAGGGCCGGGGGGTCAGGGGTCAACGGTCAGCGATTCAGCAAGCGACTCAGGCCGACTCATCTCCGCGGTGAGTAGTGCCGGGCGACTCACCGCAAGGCTGTACGATACAACTGTTTACGTCGAGTGAGTCGGCCGCCAACCACTTCGCGAAACCGACTCAAAAACCGACTCAGACCAGAGGTCAGAGGTCGGAGGTCAGAAAGTGGGAGACCGACAGAGCACCGGTATTGTTCCGCCGGAACAAGTCAAAATGATTTCGAGTCCCCCTGCTGACTTTTGCATTGTGCATTTTGCACTAGTCATTTTGCATTTACCCCGCTTCAGCCCTGACTCCTGGCTCCTGGCCTCTTCCTTCGCCCCCCCCGAATGGGTCGTTCCCTTCAGACATTCTGTCTGCAGCGACTTGCGGCCAGCGGCTGTGCAGCGACCCGGACCGAAGCCGATGGTATACAAAAGGTTCCATCGAACGAGACGTCCAGCGCCCGGGCGCAAGTCGCAAAAGGGATGCCCCCCTTTGCCTATTCCTGCCCCCCCGTGGCAGACCAACGATCGGACCCTCGTCGTCACGCCGTTCGGCTGACGACAAATCCCGTCATGGCCGTGAGGACATCCCGCGCCGGGCTGCCTGGGAGCGCCGAGAGCCGCTGCTGGGCCCGATCGGCAAAGAACTGGGCCCGCTGGCGGGCATACGAGATCGCTTCGTAACGATCGAGAAATGGCGCCAGGAGGTCGGGCCGCTGCTCGTCACCGGTCAAAAGATCGATCAGCGCCTGCCGGTCGCGCTCGCTCGCCAGGTGCAGGGCGCGGATCACCGGCAGCGTCGGCTTTTGCTTTTCCAGGTCGGTTCCCAGCGATTTGCCGGTCGTCTGCTCGTCCCCCTGCACATCGAGGAGGTCATCCACAATCTGGAAGGCGATTCCCAAATCGCGGCCAAAGCCGTCGAGCTCGTTGGCATCGTGCTCGCTAGCGCCGGCATAGATCGCGCCCAAGCGGCAGCTTACTGCTGTCAGTTCGGCCGTCTTGGCCTCGATGATCTCCAGGTACTCCCCTTCGGTGAGGTGGAAATTGCCGCGGCTTCCTTTTTGCCGCAGCTCGCCTTCGCAGACGATGTTGGTGGCCCGGCCGATCAGCCGGCAGCCGAGCACGCTATCGAGCGTGCTGGCCAGATAGAAGGCGTGAGTGAACAGGTAGTCGCCGAGCAGCACGCTGGCCTCGTTGTCCCAGCGGGCGTTGACCGTCGCCAGGTGGCGGCGAACTTGTGCCTCGTCGAGCACGTCGTCGTGGACCAGCGTGGCGGTATGGATCATTTCCACCACAGCGCCGAGCGTGAGGTGCTCCTTTGCCACGTTGCCGAGAGCCTTGGCCACCAGGAGCAGCAGTGCCGGCCGCAGCCGTTTGCCCCCCAGCAGGCAGCCATAGCGGACCAGCTCATCGACAAATGGATGCTGGCTGCGCAGCTCGCTCTTGAGGATGCGTTCGACTTCGAGCAGCTCCGTGCCGATCGGAGCGTACAGTGTTTGGAGCAGGCCGGAATCGGGCTTTTGGGCAGTGCGCGTCGCTGGCATGGTCGGCATCCGTGGCGGTGCTGGGAACACTGTCGCGGCCAGACCCAACAGCGCCAAGGGGGCCGGTCGCTACGGAGATACCGCAGAAGAGCCAGCCGATTCACGCAGAAAATGCCCGCTTTGACCGCCGCTCTTTTCCTCGAGCCGGAAAGGGCCGAGCACCATTGTCCGATCGATCGCCTTGCACATATCGTAAATCGTTAATGCCGCGGCACTTGCGCCAACCAGAGCTTCCATTTCGACCCCCGTCTTCGCGGTCACGCGGACCTCGGCGTTGATTGTCACCGTCCGGTCATCGGGGAAATCAAAACCGATCACGACGGACTCCAGCGGCAACGGATGACAGAGCGGGATCCACTCGCTGGTTCGCTTGGCTGCCATGATTCCCGCCAGCCGCGCCACTTCCAGCACGTCCCCCTTGGCAAAGCCTTTGTCGCGAATCCGCTGGAGGGTCTCTGGCCGCATTTGCACGCAGCCGCTGGCTCGAGCATAGCGCGCAGTGATTTCCTTGGCGCCAACGTCCACCATGCGGCTGGCGCCGGTTTCGTCGAAGTGAGTCAGGTCCTCAGGCATAAGTGACCTCAGCAGAATGACGGACGAATCGTTTGCAACTTATGTCAAAGCTAGCATCCCAGGTTTGAATTGTCCCGTATGGCCAACCGCGATACATTCCTGACCGGGCTCGCTGGCCATTTTGGCGCAATGCACTCCAAAGTGCAGGCCCTATCCGCACGGCACGGAAGACCGATGGGTTTGGGCAATCTTTTATCGCCTCGAAGCTGGGCAGTCCGCTGGCGCGCTATGGCCGAGTTGGTCGGCCTGCGCAATGAACTTTCGTGCGTCCCCGACGGACGGCTAGTCACTCGCCCCTTTCGTCTCGTCGTGGCCATGTGGCTGCTCTGGGGCTTTTATGCCGTCGTCAAGCTCTACCACGGCTGGCAGAACCTGCCGGCCAATTGGCTGGCGTGGTACGGAGCAATTCTTGGCGTGCTGTATCTTGTTTGGAAGCTGTCTGGCGAGGAGCGCTTCCAGCAGCGAATTCTGCTCTGCCTGGAAGAAGCACCTGCATCTGGGAGCCGACTGTCGCGAGTGACGACACTTGCCTGGCTGGCCGCCGGTTGGTTGCTCGTGGCCGCCAACCTGGCGTGGCTGGAGTTCCTCCACCCATACACGTTCACGCACGACGATAATTTATCGCAGTTTCTGCCGGTCATCGTGCACGGTGCCCGCAGCCTGTTCGACGAAGGCGTCCTTTCCACTTGGAACCCGCACCAATTCACTGGGTATCCGACCGCCAGCCTGGGCACGTACGCCCTTACGTATCCGCTCACGTATCTG
>DASRJP010000089.1:0-13592 GCA_035649415.1 Pirellulaceae bacterium
GCTGGCAAGTGGTTGTTACCATCTCCTTCGCCGCGGGGCTGACGGCTGCGATTTTCGTCGCCTTGGCCGCCTCGTGCAGCAGCTCCAGCCGCTTGTCGTTGTAGAGCTGAATCGACGCCAGGATCCCCAGCACTGTGAAAAAAACACCCGCCAGGATCAGGCCGATGCGATTGAACCAGTTGGGACGTAGCGCCTTGGGAAGCAGAATGGTGTTGATCGCCAGCGTGTGCCAGGCGCTACAGGCCAGGGCAAAGTTGTAGCCGGTTGTCGAGACCTTGAAGACGAAGCCCGGCTTCTCAGTCACCCATAAGATGACGAGTCCCAGCGACGTCAGTGCGACGAGCACGATGAAATAAACATATTTGATCGCCGTGGTCTTGAACTCTCGCATCCGCGGGCTGGCGGTCCAAACCACGTCCACCCAGCGGCGGGTGAAGCCGTCCATCGTCGTGGTCTGGCTGGTGCAGAGGACGAGAAAACCGCAAAACAGCGTCGCGCCCCAGAAGAACTTGCCTAGTTGCTCGCCGGAAATGATGCTCCGCAGTGGCGTTTCGTGCGCCAGCACGCCCGCGGGGGGATTAGTCACCTGCTTCTGCACGCCGCCAGCAGTCAATGCCGCACCGTTCCACTCGCTGGCCTCGGTGCCACGCTTGAGAAACTCCACTGACAAAATGCTCGGCAGCGAGACGCCGATCAGACAGGCCACCATCCACACGCAAGTCTGATCGCGGACGATGTGCCGCACCCAGCGACGCCAGCGCGGGAGCGTCGCCTCGTTCACGTCGAAAACGCAGCCGACATGCGACAGTGTGACCCCTTGGCCGCCGACGACGCTCGGGATCGCCCCCACCGCGTGCCCCATTCCCCAACCTTGGTCGCGCGTGAAATTGCTGATCGGTGTGTTGGTCAGCCCGCCGTTGCCGGCGATGGCTGCCAGAGCGCCAATGATGGCGATCATACTGAAATCGATCGTAGGAAACGTGCCCCTCTCGGCCATTGATGCGAAGACATTCTGCACGTTGTTGCCGTCGAGCTTCCCGTCACCGTCCTTGTCGATACCCTTGATCTGCTTGTCCTTGGCGTCGCGCTCCCAGTCGTCGGGCCGGCCGTCGCCGTCGAGATCGACGGACTTGGGAAGAAACTCGTTGACGTCCAGATGGCCGTCGCTGTCAAAATCCTCTCCCGGATCGAGAGTTCCGTTTCCGTTCAAGTCTTCGCCCCGCTGGATCGGTACGGTGCCGAACTTGAACAGGCCGCTGAAAATGTCGAGCCAACTAGCCGGCGTCGAAAAGAAGATGCCGAGAAACAAGAGGAACCCTATCACGATCACGAGCTTGGCCCCCATGACTACCTTCAGCGAGTTGTAGATCTTCCCGCCAAAGATCAGCGGCACCATCATCAGCAGATACAGCCCAGTGCAGACCCATTTGTGCAGCCACCAGTCGCTGGCGATGTTCGCGTGATCCGGCAGCCGCTGAAGATACATCGCTTCGAGTGGCACCGCTCCATTGGCCACCAGATAGGGAAAAATCGACCCCCAGTCCAAAAGCAGATACACCACCAGCCAGAACATCGGCCCTGGCAGCGTGCGGCACTTGCCTGTGAAGATCGGCTCGCCCGTGTAGAGCGTGTAGCGGCTGATCTCGATGTTGTAGAGCACCTGAAAAAGGATGCTGACCGTCGCCACCCACAGCAGCGAACCGCCGTACTTGGCGGTGACCGCCGGACCCGCCAGCCATTCGCCGCCGCCGATGGCCGAAGCCCCCATGACGAGACCGGGGCCGATCATGGCCAGGAGGTTCCGCCAGGTGACGATCGGCGCATCGATCAGCTCGCCGGCATCCCACTTGGGCATCGCCTGCGAGCCGGGATGCGGGACGTTAAACGTGGCAGCGGCCTTGTCACTCATCGAGCGCTCGTCCTTTCGGGAGAGAGAAAGGGGGGAGCGTTAGTTTGGACTGTCGCGCGGGCGAGGTCAACGGCGAGGGTTCAGGGTTCAGGAGTCAGGAGTCAGGAATCAGGAGTGAGGAGCATCACTTCACCCGACCCGCATAACCCACATAAACGTCAACCGGCGCTGGCTTCGCCGCTGCGATTGGACGGCGGGCGCGGCCTACATTTGCGAAGCGGCTGACATCGACTCAAGGAGTTGCCCGTGATCGAAGTCCACGATTTCCATAAAGCCTTCGCCGGCCATGTAGCCGTGAAGGGCGTCACCTTTCGCGTTGCGCCGGGGGAGCTGCTGGCCATCATCGGACCCAACGGCGCGGGAAAGACGACCACGATGCGGGCCTTGTCTGGGATCATTCCGGCCAGCCAGGGGCGGCTGGCCATTGCGGGCAACGACGTCGCCACCGAGCCGATCGTCGCCAAGTCGCATCTGGCCTTCGTCCCCGACGACGCGCCACTGTTTCACGACCTGACGGTCGAAGAACATCTGTCCTTCTACGCGAGCGTTTATCGGGTGAGCGATGCCGCAGGCAAGGTCCAGCGGCTGCTGGCTGAGTTCGAGCTGACCGGAAAGCTCCACACGACGGCCAGCAACTTGTCGCGCGGGATGAGGCAAAAGCTGGCGATCTGCTGCGCCTACCTGCACGATCCAAAGGCGATCCTATTCGACGAGCCGCTGACGGGGCTCGATCCGCAGGGAATTCGCGTCTTCAAGCGGTCGCTACTGGAGCGGGCCGCACAAGGGGCGGCGGTGATGATCAGCTCGCACATGCTGGCGATGGTCGAGGACCTGTGTACGCACGTTTTGATCCTGGATCGCGGCGTGCAGCGGTTCTGCGGACCTGTCGCGCAGCTCCGCCAGGCGTTTGACGACGTGGATGCGGACGCCAGTCTCGAGGAAATCTTCTTTGCCGCCACGTCGCCATGAACATGATCCTCTTCCATCCGGCAGCGCTTCGGCTCCTGTGGCTGCAAAGCCGCGGCCGACGACGCCGCATGTGGGCCCGGTTCTGCCAGCCGCGGCGACTGATCCTCTCGGCACTGGCCTGCGCGCTGGCCGTAATCTGGCTCGGCAACGCGGCAATGACGATTTGGCTCCGCGAGGCGGCATCGCCGGAAACGCTCAGAGCGCTGTTGTCGTTTGGGCTAGTGCTATATGCCCTCTGGCACATCACAAAAGCAGCGTTTTTCCGCCCGGAAGGCCCGTTTGATTGGACTGAGACCGAGCAGGAGCTGCTGCTAGCCATGCCGCTCGCGCCGCGGGACCTCGTGGCGTACCAACTCGCCTCGGTCACCGTGACGACGCTGGTCAAGACGGGACTATTCACGCTACTGATGCTCCCCGATTTGCGCTGCCTGCCGCTGGGCTTCGTGGGGCTCGTGCTGGCGATGATGGCACTAGAGATACTCCGCATCTCGATCGAGATTGTCACCTGGGGTATGAGCCGCAGGGCATTTCTGGCTTACCGCGCGGCGGTCGTGGTCGGATTGGTGGCAGCCGGATTCGCGGTTGGCGCCGTGGTCATGCGACAAGGAGCGCTCGGTGGCGGAATGGAAGTCGGCGACGGCTTTCGCCAGCGCTTCCTCGAAGTCGTGATCCAGCTGAACGCCTCGGCACTGGGCTACCTTGCCTTGCCGTTTCAGCCACTGGTGGACCTGATCCTGGCCGAATCCCTGACGATGAGCCAGGTAGCATTGGCCGTGGCCGCAGCCATTGTCGTCACCGGGCTGTCCGTCGGAGTTGTTGGACTCTATTCCGTAACAACTCGGCGGGTAGCCGACCGCGAGCGGCGCGACTACGGCGACGCAGCGGGTGGTGCTGGTCTGCCGGCGCCAAGCTCAAATCAGTCGGCCCCGCTGAAGCTGCATCTGCGGCGCATCCCGCGCTGGGCGGGCGCTGGTGTCCTGGCCTGGCGGCAATTGCTCGGGGCGCGGCGTCACTGGGGAAGTCTCCTGACCGCTATGATCGCCCCCGCGGTCCTGGCCGGTGCGCCGTGCCTGGTCATTGCTAATCCCCACGTGGCGCTGCTGGCAACCACGGCGACGCTGGCGTTTTACACGTTCCTGCTCTTGCCCACGGCCCTTCGCTTCGACTTTCGCCGCGACCTCGATCGGCTGGCGACGCTGAAGGGCTTGCCCGTCTCGCCCACGGCGACCGTCCTCGGCCAGGTGCTGGCCCCCGTGCTGATTGCCACCGTCTTTCAATGCGGCGTGCTGGCGTTTGCGATCATCGCCCGGTCGTTGCCGCCGCACCTCTTGCTGGCAGCAATGGTGGTGATGGTTCCTATCAACGTGCTGGTGTTCGCGCTGGACAACCTCATTTACCTGCTCTACCCGTACCGCATTCAGCAGGAGGGTTTGGAGATTTTTCTGCGCACGATGCTCACTTTCACCGGGAAAGGGCTGCTATTTGCCCTTGGACTGGCGGCTATGTCCGGCTGGGCCTTTGCCGCCGACGCGGTAACCGGAGCGATTTCTCAGTTCAGCGGCGGCAGCGTCCCCGCGAACATCGTGTTCGCCAGCGGCATCATCGCCGGTCCCACGCTGTGTGCGGCATTGGCGCTCGTTTGCTTGTGCCGCGCGTACCGGCGCCTGGATCCGATTGAAGACGTTCCGCGTTAGCAAGCCGCGGCCACAATTCCCGCGCGCTACTCGTAATGCAGCGCGGTCGCCAGATCGACGTTGGCGGCGCGGCGGGCGGGGATCCACGCGGCCAGCAGCGTGATGAACAGGCCAATGCTGAAGGTGAGCAGAATCAGCAGCGGCCGCTGGTGGAACTGGATATCACGCCCGAAGGAAGGCTCCATGGCCATGTTCATCATGAAGGCCACGCCGTAGCCAAAGAGCACTCCCGGGGCCAATCCCACGGCCCCGATGATCAGCGCCTGCGCGACGATCGTCCGCCGCACCTGCTCCTTGGTCATGGCGACGATTCGCAGCAAGCCCAGCTCGCGGGTCTGCTCGAGCACGTTCATCGACAGCGTATTCACCACACCGAATGCCGATACCACGAACCCCAGCACGACCAGACCCCAGTTGAGTCCGGAGATGCCGTTGCTCATGCGGGCGATGTTGCGGCTGATGTCCTTCTTGGAGTTGAGCAGCACGCCGTATTTCTTGCACAAGGGCGCGAGCGCCGCTTCAACTTCCTCCAGCTTTCCATCCTGGGCGCGAATGGCATAACCGTCCACGCCGGTCATGCCCAGCTCTTTCACGGCGGTCTTCCAATCACAGTAGACGGCCAGGCCCCCCACCAGGTATTCATTGACGACGCCGCAGATGCGAAACCTCTTTTTGCCCGTCTCTGTGCCCAGCTCGATCCAGTCTCCCAACATGACGCCCAGCTTTTGTTTGAGGATGGAGCTGACCACGACCTCCCCGTTTTTGAGCTGCTGGCGGACGGCGGCCGGGTCTCCTTCCCGCAGGTCCAGCGGTAGGCGCGCGGATTCGCTGAAGTCGCGGGCGATAATCTTGACGTTCAGTTCGCCGATTTGTCCATCCGTGAATTTCACTCGATCCAGGTGGGCAATGCCCGGAATCTTTCGTAATTCCTCATCGAGCTCCGGCGGCAGATCGGCCGCGCCCCCCGTCGCCATGTCGGGAATCATGTCGCGGACATAGAAATCGCCAATGATTGCCGAGTCGCGCCAGTCATTCAGGTCCTGCACGTTGTCCAGGATCGAGTGGGCCATGGCCAGTCCCGTGCTGCCGGCGATGAACAGGACGCCGACGGTGAGGCTCGTTCGGCCGCGATGCCGCAAAAGCTGCTTGAGCGCCAGCGAGCGTTCAGCGCGGCTGAGCACGACGATCAGGCTGTCGACGGCAGCCGACAGCGGCGCGAGCACCAGTGGATATAGCAGCACGATACCCACGTGCAATCCCAGCGCGGCAAATGTCGGGACAACAATAGGCAGGTAACCAAACGTCCCGCCATAGATCAAGAGCCCGCTGACTAGCGACAGCAGGGCGCCAATCAGGAGATAGATGGCCGGCGGCCGCGAAAAATCTTCGCTGGCGGCGCGACTCATCCCTTCCAGGGGTGTGACGCGCGTCGCGCGCAGGGCTGGGACGAGTGCTCCAACGAACGATACCACGAATCCGAACACTACCGCCCAGATGAATGGCCAGGCCGAAAGCTGCATGGCCGGCAGTGAAACGTCCAGCAGCCGCGACAGCCCCATGTTGAGGTAGTGTGCGGCCAGCAGCCCTGCGCCAATGCCCAAAATCGTGCCGAACAGCCCCAGCAGAAAAGCCTCGCCAATCAGCATCCCTGCCAATTGCCGGCGGGTCGCTCCGATGGCCCGCGTGATCGCCAGGTCCCGCCGCCGCTCGCCGACGTTCATCAGGAACGTGTTGAGGATGATAAAGCCCGCCAAGAGCAGCGAGAATGCAGTCGTCAGCCGCAGACCCTGGTTGGTGGACAGCAGCGTCTGCTGAAGCATCTGCGCGCTGCCAGTCGGCGGGCGCACCTCCAGCCCTTCCGGCAGCACCTGGGCCACCGCCTTGCGCACCTGCTCGTCGTCGTAGCCGTGTTTAGTGACGATCTGCACGGCATTGATCTGGCCGCGCTTCAGAAAGCGAATTTGCGCTTGCTCGAGTGGCATAAAGACGATGCCGGTCTGGAGCAGCGCTTCCGCCCCTTTGGATTTGACAAACCCCACAACCGTCATCGGCTTGCGGCCAGGACGCTCCCCTTTAAGCGAGTGAGGCGTGCTCATGCGGACCGTATCGCCGACCTTGAGATCCATCTGAGCGGCGAAGTCCGCTTCCAGCATGATCTCGTCCCCTGCCCCGACAAAGCGGCCGCTAACCACCTCCAGGTCCCGGACGAGGTGGTCTGTTTCGGGATCGACGCCAACCACCTTCAGCCGCACCGGCTTTCCCTCGGAGCCGACGGACATGGAGCTGTCCTTCTCGACAGTCCCGATGGCCGTACCCACGCCGGGCACCTGCTTGATCTTCTCTACGATTTCGTCTGAAAACGCGCCCGAATTGGCCGCCTTGACCTCGAGCGATGCCCGCCCCTTCACGGTGGCAAACATCGTCTTGTACGCTTCCCGTGTGGTGGCCGCCACGATCGTCACCGAGACGACGCAAGTGACGCCAATGACGATTGAAAGCAGCGTCAAAACCGTCCGGCCGGGACGAGACAACAGCGCGCGACGGCTATAGCGGCGGAGGCTCAAACGGAAGTCTCCTTAGCGCGGCGTGCGAAGGCCAGGAAACGAAGCGACCGCCTTTTCACCCCATTCGCCATTCGGCTTTCGCTCGGCACTGAAAACTTGCGGCCGGAGCACTTCCTCACGCTCGATCTGGCCGTCGGAGAGATGGATGACGCGGTCGGCGAGCGCCGCCACCGCGGGATCATGCGTGACCAGCACGATCGTTTGGCCGTGGCTGTCCACCAGTTTCCGCAGCAGGGTCATCACCCGCTGGCTGTTGGCGCTGTCCAGGTTGCCCGTCGGCTCGTCCGCCAGAAGGAACGTCGGCTCAATCGCCAGGGCCCGCGCAACTGCCACGCGCTGCTGTTCCCCGCCTGAGAGCTTGCCCGGAATATGGTGCCGGCGGGCCGCAAGCCCCACCAGCTCGAGCTTCTCGATGGCAGCCTGGCGCGCCTTGTCCGACGGCTTGCCGTCCAGTTCCAGCGGCAGGGAGACGTTTTCCTCGGCAGTCAGGATGGGAAGCAGGTTGAACGACTGGAAGATAAAGCCGATCCGACGGCGGCGAACGATCGTCCGCTCGTCGTCGCTCATGGCCGCTACGTCTCGCCCTTCCAGGAGCACTTGCCCCGATGTGGGAACATCCACGCCACCAAGCAGCGTCAAAAGCGTACTTTTGCCGGACCCGCTGCGTCCCATGATGGCCAGCATCTCGCCGGCCGTCACGCCCAGATCGACGCCGCGCAGCGCCTCGACCGCCGCATCTCCCTCGCCAAACGTCTTTCGCAGTTGGCGCGTCTCAAGCACAAACGTGGGGTCGATGATGATCCTCCTGGCCTCTCTCCCAAGTAGCACATTTATCCCCGATGCCACGGGGGTTGAAAAGGGACTGATAGCATGGATGAAATGCCGAAATGGGGGCGTTTAGGAAGACTGCGTCGAGCTAGGGCGGCCAGGTCGACCGCCGCATTTGTCAGCAATTGTGCAAGTAAAGTGCCGGGCGAGGCTTCGGTCCACAGCTCGCCGCCCAGGTCGGAGGGTTTACGGTTCAGCGTTCAGCAGGAGGAAGTTTCACGAATCGTGTGCTCTTCTGCATTCCATAATCCGTGGCCCGATATGCGCCCTCACGGCTGTGGCGGCTGCTGCGATTGCGGATTGAACAGGCGGTCGAGTCCCTTCTGCAGCTCTTCGCCGATCCGGTCGCGGTTCTTGTTCAATTCGCTCTGAAAGTAACTCTTGGCTCCGCCCACGAGCATTTGCGCAGCCAGATCCTTAAGCACCTTGGTGTCGGGTTCTGGGCGGCTAATGCGCCCACGGATGGGTATGTAAATCGACTTCCCTTTGAACGCAGTCGGCAATTTGTCCTTCTCGATCCACTTGTCCTGCACCGGAATGGCCGCTACCAGGTTCAACGTCTGGTCGAAGCCAACGCTTCCTTCCGTGCGCACTACGACGTCGTTGACGTTCATCAGCAGCCCTTGATGGTAGACCCGCCCCTGGAAGGCCCGCATTGCCACCTGCTGCTCGGGGAGCAGTATCCACCCCTTTTTCGGATCGATGCTTTCCGAATTGGCCGGCTTGCCAGCCAGGATCGACTTCACTTGCAGCGCCAGATTCAGATAGGTCAGCGCCAGCGGCCCAGGGCCAACCTGGGCCTCATGAATTGACAGAATGCCGCCGACATCCATCGCCTCCGGCTGCATGAGTGGCACGGTGCCTGATTCCAGGTCGAGCGAGAATTTTCCTTCGGCCCGCGTCGCGTCAGCCAGCAGCGGCGCGACGTACTTGAGCCAGCCGCGGCATAGCTCGGGCGAGATGCGAACCCTTTGCAGCACCGGCCCTTTGTCGAGACGCAGTGGCAGATTCGCATCGGCCAGTTCGATCCGCGGCGCGGCTAGCAAGCGGCCTTCGCTCACGGCCACGTCCAGCGGCTCTAGCGCAACGATCCCCCGGTCCAACCGCGCGTCGATGCTGGCGGCCCCGGCAGTCAGGCCGAGAAACCGCGCCTGGTCCCAGCCGATGCCCCCCTGGCCGGTCAAGGTGGACAGATTGGCAACCTGTCGGTTGACCCGCGGCGTGGCCGCGGCTGCAAATAGCGGCCCGCGCAGCTCGAAATCGCGCCTCTGATTGCCGGTTAGCTCCAAGGTGTCTCCCAGGATGGGTCGCAGTTTCTGTGCCACGCTGGCCATGTCGCAGGCGAGCTTGCCGGCGAGATTGACCTGGCACGTGCGCGATAGTTCGCCGACGGTGCCAGAAGCGGCCAGCGAGATTGCAGCCGCATCCAGTCGCGCTTGTTTGAGGGTGAGCTGGTCGCCGGCAGTATCGTACGTCCCTTCTCCGCTGATGTTGACCTTTGGTTCGACCCAGGCCATTTGCCAGGACGGAGTGCTGCTGGCCGCTGCGACTGTGCCGCCTGTGGGCTGGGGCAATGTTCGCGTCAGGTAGGACAGGTTTTCACATTCGGCACTTACGGTTCCTTGCACCACGCCGCTTGCGACTGCGGCCTCGATCCGTCCCAGGACCATTCCTCCGAAGAGCCAAGTGCGGGTGGCGCTGTCGCCGAACCAGGCAGAAATCCTGGCCAGGTCGCCGCGGAAATCGACAAGTCCCGTGATGGATATATGCTCTCCCAACTCGAGCTTCAGGTCGTCAGCCCGAAGGGCGAGTGAGGAACTGGCCAAGGTCGTAGCCGGGGAAACGAGCGTCGAGCGCTCGCGGTCCCACGTTGCCGTGGTATCGATCTTGACCAGTGATTCGTCGATGGCCAATTGCAGTGTCGGCGGCTGACTGCGGAAATCGAAACGCCTGACCGAGAGGCTTTCCAGCCGCAACTTGACCCCCTCCAGCGCGACGCGGGAAGGCGCGAACCTCCCCGTGCCTTGCAGGTCGATCTGGCCAGCCACGTTCCAGCCGGAAAGGGGGAGCCACGTTTGCAGCCGCGGCAACCAGGTTTCCATCCGGCCGACCAACGAGTATGACGCGGGCCAGACGCTGGCTAGCGACGGCGTCGCCAAAGGCTCGGCCAATTGCACGTCTAGCTTGTCTCCGCCTGAACCTACGGTGAACCGCGCCGCGTCGAGTTGGACCAGCGCGGAGCCGCGGAGAATGCCGCTGGCCTCGGCGGCCACTTGCAGGTCCTGTTCACGCCACGGCACCATGCCGGGGAGAGCCATTTGAAAATCCTGGACGCGAGCGTCGGCCCGCGCCGACCAGGCATCGCGTTCCCCCTGCTGCCACTTCAACTTGCCGGACAACTGCCCGGCCAGCTCACCGCTCCCCAGCTCGGCGAAGCGCGACAGCTCGCGGCGAAGCTGATCGAGATCGACGTCGGCGGTCAGCTCCCCATCGGCGAGCGTGCCGCTGCCGTGCACGCGGGCAAAGCTTGACTGGGCGGTGAATTCACGTATCGAAAATCCTTGTGGCGTCTCCTGGATGGCACAGGCGAACTGCACCGGCTCGTTCCACGTGACGCGGCCGCCGGACGCTTCGGCAATCAGCTTGTCCATGCCCAGTGCGGCCTCCCAGACGCGAGTGCGATCGACAAGCTTCGTGCCTACCGAAAGCTTGACGACGCCCTGCACGATCCGCGTGTCATCCCGGAGGCGCAGCGACCGGCGCAGTTGCTCGGCGACCAGTGCGGCGTCGATGTCTCCTTGGAAGGTGCCAGAGTCGTCAGGGCTGGCCGATTGCAGTGCCGCCAATAGTCCAGCGAGTGAATACGACGAAAGGGCCAGCGAGCCGCTGCCGCGAAGCTGGGCCACGTCCGAATCGAGCCGCAAGTCGCTGGCCGTGACGCGGCCGTTTTCCAGCGCGAGAACGCCGGAGAGATGCTCGATATGCGCACGGACTTCGTCCTCGGCCAGCGCGGAAGACGATAGCGCCAAACCGGACGAGGCGGCTTTCTTGATCGTGATCTTCTGTGTGGCAAAGCTGTCTGACCACTCGTAGCGTCCCTCGGCCGTGACAGGACCGCGCGGCCGCAGGTCGAGCGCGAAGCGGCGGACGACTCCTTCCACCGCCTCGGATGGAATCTCCTTGGCGACGACATCGATGGTGCCGCTGCCCAAGGGATCGTGGGCAGTGGCGCCTGGCACCCACGAGAGCTTTGTTGCAATTTCGCCGCGCTGGAGTGCCGCCTTTTCCTGAGGCTCGCCGACAAACAAAACGGCTGAGATATCACCTGTCTTGGCCTGGTCGGCCGCCGCTGGCCAGTGGAGATTGCCGCCGATGTGTTCCAGGCCCCAGCGGCGGCCGGAGATTTCGTCGGCGACGTCCAGGGCACCGTCCGCAACCTGAAGCGAGAGACTGATCTGGCTGGGGCTGGTCTCGCTCCTTTTGGCCATTACCGCGAGAAAATCCTCGAGGTTGCTGCCGTCCTCGCGAAGGGACACTTGCACGTGCGGCGCATGCAGCAGGACCTTGCCGATCTGCGACGGGTAGAGGGCCAACTCTAGGAGGCTCCGCTCGGTGCGGACCGTTTCTACCAGGGCCAGCAGCTCACCCTTTGCGTCTCGCAACGCCGCCTTTTGCACGACGATCGGCGATAACCACGACAGCGACAGCGATTGTGCGTCAATTTTGCCCGCCAGCTCCGGCGCAGCAATCGGAATCAGTGACTTCCACAAGCCGCTTGTCGCGAGGATCCAGGGCGCAAACCACGCTAGTACAAGTAGCAGCAGGCCGCCGACGGCCAGGCGGCGGAGGAACCTCGAGCGGCGCGGCGGGCTGCGCGGTGATGGCGAGTCTTCCGGCTCGTCTGTCTCATACTCTTCGATGACGCGCGTGCGGATTTTGCGGGCCATGGAATGCGCCTCCGTGCGAATTGTGCGGCGGGCATTGTAAGTGCCGCGCTGGCACCAGACCTAGAGCGACTGCTGCTAGCGGCACTCCCGAGAAAAGAGGCCGCGTGATAGCATGGCCGTATGGACATCCCGCGCTTCGATCCGCTGCACCAGTGCATCGCCTTTGGGCCGCTGGTCGTCTATCTCCTGATCCTGGGGATGATCAATCTCGGCCGGCGGCCGTTTCTCACGACCGGCGCCCGCGATACGGCCGTGCTTGGCATTGCCATCTCCGGCTTCATTGCGGCCGGGCCGATGGAGCTGTTTTTGCCCGAGGGAGCAGCCAACCTGTTCGGCGGCTGGATTTGGGCATTGCTTTTGACGTTTTACCTGCTGTGCCTGCTGCTGGTCGTGCTGCTGATGAGGCCGCGGCTGGTGATTTACAACGTCACGTTCGAGCAGCTCCGCCCGGCGCTGGCCGACGTCGTGAGTCGCCTGGACGACCATGCCCGCTGGGCCGGCGAAAGCCTCTCGATGCCGACGCTCGGGTTGCAGCTCACGGTCGAGCCGATGGCGGTGATGAAAAGCGTGCAGCTCGTGTCCGCCGGACCGTATCAAAACATCGCCGGCTGGCGGCGGCTCGAGGAAGAGCTGGCCGCGGAGTTGAAGCAGTCGCGAGGCCTGCCGAACCCCTACGGTGTTTTTCTTTTGTCGTTCGCGCTGTGTCTGGGCGGGGCGGTGCTGTTCTGGATGTCCCGCGATCCGGCCGGTGTGACGCAGGCGCTCAACGACATGCTCCGCCGCTAACGCTCCTGCCATCTGGCGGCCGACAGGGTGTTGTGCAGAAGCATAACAATCGTCAGAGGGCCGACGCCGCGAGGAACCGGCGTGATGGCGCCGGCTACTTCCTTCACCGCCTCGAAAGCGACGTCGCCGCACAGGCCGCTCTCGGTCCGGTTGATGCCGACATCGATCACTGTCGCGCCTGGTTTGACCATGTCGGCAGTAATGAATCGCGGCATTCCGATGGCGGCGATGAGAATATCGGCCTGGCGGGCGATTGCCGGCAGGTCGCGAGTCCGGCTGTGAGCGATCGTGACCGTGGCGTTGGCATTCTGTCTTCCCAGCGGCGACTCCTTGCTCGACAAAAGCGTCGCCAGCGGCCGGCCGACGATGTCACTGCGGCCAACGACGACGGCGTGCTTGCCAGCCACTTCAATTCCACTGCGGTGCAGGATCTGCAGGCAGCCGTGCGGGGTGCAGGGGAGGAAACGCGGCCGCTGCTGCGTCAGCAGGCCGACGTTTTCGGGATGAAAACAATCGACATCCTTCAGCGGGTGGACCGCATCGAGAATCTTGCTCGGGCGAATCTGCACCGGCAGCGGCAGCTGCACGAGGATGCCGTGGACCTCCTCGTCAGCGTTGAGTTCGGCAACCAGTTGCAGCAGGTCCTCCTCGGCGGTCGTCGCCGGTAGCTTGTGCAGACGGCTGTCGATGCCAATCCGCTCGCAGGCGAGCCGCTTGTTTTTCACGTAGACCTGGCTGGCGGGATCTTCGCCGACAAGCACCGCGGCCAGACACGGCGCGACGCCATTGTTCTCGACGAAGTCCGCGACTTGTTCGATGAGCTCGGCTTCGATTTCCTTGGCAATGGCTTTGCCATCGAGAATGCGTGCGGTCACGAGCGGGGTCCTATCGCGGT
>DASRJP010000090.1:0-4904 GCA_035649415.1 Pirellulaceae bacterium
ATCGAGTCCCCGTTCAACTCAATTGGCAATTCGTTCTACGAGAACATCGGCGTTTCCTGGGGGCTGCAAGGCAACGGCTGGTTCGCCCGCTTCGGCGGAGCGCCCGGCGTGACGCCGCCATTCGGCGGCTCCGACCCCGCGGCTCAGGGGCAATTCGGTGCTGGTTTTCGCGGCGGCGGCATGAGCGGTTTTTTGAATTTCTCAGCCGGTCAAGGAAGCGATTCCTTTATCGGATCGCAGGCGCCGTCGGTCGTCCTTCCCAGCGGCGGTTTCGGATTTGTCAGCGATACGCTCCAGCGGCCGTTCGTGCTGGGCATCGTGCCCGTTCTCGGCGACGAACCGGTCAGTCCCGTGAAGCAGGCCCTGTCGCGGCTGGAGGCTGAGGGGGGCATCCAGCGGCTGGGCCGCGAAGACTCGGAGGAAGGGCTGAAGATCGGCGGCACTAAAGCGTCTGGTGCAGCGTCGGGAGGTGCAAGCGGCGGAGCCAGCAGTGCCGAGCGCGGCGATCTGAGCATCGCGGAGATTCGCGCCCGTCAGGCGGCGGAGGATTCAGCGGCGGCAGCCGAAATCGACGGTCTCGTAGAAAAGGCGGCTCAATCGGAATCGTCGGGGAAGCTTGGCCTGGCGAGGATCTACTACCGCCAGGCGCTTCGGCGGGCCAGCGGGAGTCGCAAAACAGAGCTCGAGGCAAAGATACAAACACTGAACGAGCAGTTGCAAAAGCGCTAAGAAATGTGAGTCTGGAAGCGGAATTGCAAATGGCTAAGTGAGAATTGCAAATTGCAAATTGACGACTAAGAAAACCCAATTGGCAATGTTCATTTGCAGTTGCTCCGTCACTTGGCTGTCTTCGTCGCAGGAAATGTCCTCTCGCCGAACACTTTCTCTCGGTACAGCACCAGCCCGTGGGCCGCGTGGAACAGCTTGGCGCACTCGACGTCGATTGGCTGGGTCTTTTTGAATTGTGCGCACAATTTCGCCGCCGCACGCTTCATCCATGGTTCCTCGAGCTGGTTCTTGTTGAGCGCCTCTGCCAGGAATTCGAACGTGTGGCCTGACGAGGCCATCCATTCGGTGATGTCGGGGGCGGTCCCGGGCCGCTGGAAGTAGTGGGCCGAAAGTGAACCGTCCGTATTCTGAGCGGCTTTAGCTCGCTCCACTTCCTGCCGGATCTTGTCGTCAACTCTTTTCCAGATCCCTTCCAGCTTGCCGCCGCTGGCCAGGTGCCGATTGCGGGCGATCGCCAGGGCATACATTCGGTGCGTGCCGCCGCAGGGACTTTCATCGATATCGTATTCCAACTCGATCTCCAGCAACTTCTCGATGCTCCACGACTGGCCGTCGCTGGCCGTCCACTCGTAGCTGGTCGGCCGAAACGCGGTGAGCGCCATCAGCGTCCACGTGTACTCGCGGTTTGACACCCGCGGCACATCGCGCTCGATCTGGACGATGTAATCCTCAATCGTGTGCGGCTTGCCTTCGACGAGGATTGGCTCGTCAAGCTTAAGCCCAGCGTCAGATAGATAGCCCATCCACTGGTCGTAGTGCCCCTGGCCGGTCTTGGTCCCCGGCTCGTAGAGGGCTCGCACGCCGTAGCGGCCCGCCTGCTCGTCGAGCGTATCGCCGCGGGCCAGGTTCCAGCCCGGCATCTGGCCTCCCTGGAGGACGTAATCCACTGCGGAAACGTCCTTGTCGCCGGTACGCACGAGAAAGGCTCGTTTGAACGCCAGCGCCCCGTGGATGATTTGCCAGGCGGCCTGGTCCTTGACATCCAGGCGGCGTTTTTCAAAGGTGTAGTCGAGGGCGTCGTCCAGTGACTTGCGCAGCTGGTCGTCACCGGGAAGGGCGTCAGAAGCGGTCGTGGAACTTTGCGAATTTGCCGCGGCGGCGGCATCCGCGGTCGAGGCGCCGCGATTGCAGCCGCTTGCAGCCAGGCAAACCAGGCACAGCACTGCCGCTAAACGATATCCGACAGGCGCCGAAGGTTGCAGGGGAATCATGTAGAGCAGTAGCTGGCCGAGGAAGGAACGGCAGGACGCAGATAGTATAGTTCACCCCGCCGGCACGTTCTGTCTTGTGTGCGCAGTTCAGTTCTCCCGCGGTCACTCATTGCGTTCCGCCGGATAACATCCGCAATCGCACGCTCGTGGGATGTTCGGACGATCGGTAGACGCGGTGCGTTGCTTTTTGAAAATCCTCCGGCTTGGCGAAATAGATGTTTGGCACGAACTTCTGCGGGTTACGGTCGACCAGCGGGAACCAGGTGCTCTGGATCTGGATCATCAGCCGGTGCCCTTTCTGGAACCGGTGTAGCACGTCGAGCAGCTCGAACTTCATCAGCGTCGGCCGCCCGGCAACCAGCGGCTCCGGTTTCTCGAAGCTCTTGTGGTAGCGCGCGCGGAAGACTTCGCTGCGGAGCATCATCTGGTATCCTGGCTGCTTGGCGGCATCCGGATCGTCGGGGAAAACATCGATCAGCTTGACGATAAAGTCGGCATCGGTGCCGGTTGTTGAGACCCACAGATCGACGTCGAGCGGCCCGGCAATGACCAGGTCGTCCTCGAATGCCGCCGTTTGATAGACGAGCACGTCCGGCCGCCGGGAGGCAAACCGCTGGTCATCGACCATGTACTCGATCGCCATCGTCGGTGTGATCTTCTCCGTGAACGGCACCGGCCTGGCCGGGTCGCTGACGTATTCGTCGAAGCCGTCTGAGGACTTCGGTGGTTCGAATTCCAGCTTCCCTTCTTCGCGGAGAAAAAGCTGCTGCTCTTTAGCGTCCTTCGGCGGCCAGTGGTCGAACGTCCGCCAGGCATTGCCGCCGGTTTCAAACACGGTCGCTTCAGCGGGCGCGGAAAGTTTTTCGTCCTTGAGGTAGCGCTCGAAGAACGGAAACTCGATCTCGGCACGGTAAAAGGCCGCGGTCTTGGAGCCGAAGTTGGCCGGACCCAGCTTGTCCCCCTCAACCGACGCCCAGCCGCCGTGATGCCACGGCCCGACGACGAGCACGTTGTTGACGCTCGGATTCAGCTTCTCAATCGACTGGTACGCCTTGAACGAGCCGTACAAGTCCTCGGCGTCGTACCAGCCGGTGACAACCATCACCGCCGGAGCGACATTCTTCAGGTGCGGCAAGATCGCCCGCTTTTGCCAGAACTCGTCCCGATTGGGGTGCGACATCATCTCGTTCCAGAACGGCACGGCGTCCTTCATGAACCGCTTGTTGACCTCCTCCATCGTGCCGGCGTCCAGGAACAGCTTGTAGCCGTCGGGGGTCACGTATTCGATCGGCTTGGCCTTTTCGGTCGTCGGTTTGCCGCGTGTCTGGGCGTTGTTCCCCAGCCAGCGGTAGGCGTGGGCCAGAAAGAACGCCCCGTTGTGCAAAAAGTCGTCGAAGAACCAGTCGCCGACCGGCGCCTGCGGGGAAACCGCCTTAAGTGCCGGATGGGCGTCGATCATTCCGGCCGCGGCATAAAACCCCGGATACGAAATGCCGTGCATGCCGACGCGGCCGTTGTGGCCGGAGATATTCTTGACGAGCCACTCGATTGTGTCGTAGGCGTCGGTGCTCTCGTCGATGTCGGTGGGTTTTTGCTTCTTGGGGACGTGCGGCGTAACCTGCACGAACTCTCCTTCCGACATGAATCGCCCGCGGACGTCCTGGTTGACGAAGATGTAGCCGGCCTTCACGAAGTGCTCGCTAGGTCCGAGCGACGACGGGAACTTGTCGGTGCCGTAGGGCGAAACGGCATATGGCGTCCGCTTGATCAGAATCGGGTACTTCTTCGTCGTATCCCGCGGCAAATACATGGCCGTGAACAGCTTGACCCCGTCCCGCATCGGGATCATGTGCTCCTGCTTGGTGTAGTGCAGGCGGATGTAGCTTTCCCGCTCGCGCTCGCGATCGTCCTGGGCGAAGCCGGACTGAGCGAGGGCGAGAGCGATGCCGATGATTGCCAGACGCAAGGTGCCAAACATGGAGAATCTCCGCGAGGATGGGGCAGAGGCGATTCTAAGCAGAGCGGAGGGGAGAAGCCAGGAATGTGACCAATTCGTGCGACCGCCGCATTTCACTGTCATCTACCACAATCCGAAACTTGATTTCCCGCGCCCGCGCTATATACAAGAAGCCACTTCGCGGAGGCCCCTCATGGCTACGGTGCAATGCACACTCCGACCTGCGCGCGGGCTACGGTCGGGTCGAATTGCCGTTTGCCCTGGCTCGCAAATACCCCCCATGCCGATGCCGAGTGGGGCTGGCAATACGTGTTCCCGTCGGCCAATCTGTCGGTGGATCCGCGGAGCGGAATCCGGCGGCGGCACCACGCGCACGCATCGGCGATTGGCCGGGCAGTGACGCAGGCCGCCCGCCGTGTTGGGCTGGCAAAACGCGTCACCTGCCACGCATTCCGGCATTCGTTTGCGACGCACCTGCTGGAGGATGGATACGACATTCGCACGGTACAGGAGCTGCTCGGGCACAAGGACGTGGCCACAACGATGATCTACACCCATGTACTCAACCGAGGAGGACGTGCCGTGCGCAGTCCGCTGGACGGTCTGGAGAATATGGGAGGACCGGGATGATTTTGACGTTATCCGGCGTCGGTGCGCACATGAAGAAGGTTAGTCGGTGCCAACAGTGTTGGCCGCAACGTAGTGGCCGGTCTGGAGTTGCATGCGATTTATGGACCACGAGGGATGGGCGTTATCATGAATCAGGCGCACGCTAAAATTGTTAGTGTGCGCCGCATAATCAATTAACTACTGACCCCTGCATAGTCAATGTCTTATGAGTACGGGAATCGAAAAGGGAGTTCGGTGGCTTGGACGAATCCGCGGAGCAGTTGTTGGGTGGTAAACAGGGGTTCGCTGCCGTTGAGGATGTCGTCGGTCAGCTGGTC
>DASRJP010000091.1:0-3954 GCA_035649415.1 Pirellulaceae bacterium
AAGCCGACGACCGAGCGGGAGCGCTCCAAATACATCGGCAGCTTTTGCGGGTTAGGTAGCCCCGTCTCGTCGTACGTTTTTCCTTCGTACTTGGTCAGCGCCGGTTTGGGATCGACGGTCTCCATGTGGCTGACGCCGCCGGAGAGGAAAATCCAGATGACGTTTTTCGCCTTGGGCGCAAAATGCGGTTGGCCCGTCGGCGGCGACCAATCCTCGGGAGCGTTCGCGCGGGCAATGCCGTCCTGCCAGAGAAGCGAGCCAAGCGCCAATCCGGCGCAGCCAAAGCCGAGATCACTCAAAAAGGCACGTCGTGGCTTTTTAACGCAGAGGCACGAAGGCGCAGAGTTCGCAGAGGAGAAGGCAGAATTAGGGCGACGGAATAAAGGATTGGCGGACATGGTCGTCACTCGCAAAATTGCTTCTTCTTTTCTCTTCTCTGCGTACTCTGCGGCTCTGCGCCTTTGCGTTAAACCAATAGTCTATCGAACCGTCACAAAGTCATTGTGATTGAGCAGCGCGTGCACCAGGCTTTCCCGGCTACGCGGAACAGCGTCGGAAACGTTCGCCGCGGCCAGCGTCTGCCGCTGCGTGGTCAAAAACTCAAAGGACGCGGTTGTCTCCTGCTCGCTCGGCGGGCGGCAGAGAATCGCCTCAAACGCGGCCGTGATGAATGCCGCATCTTGCTCGTCGCTCTGTCTGGCGGCAATCGACCCGGCCAGATCTTTGGCCAGAGCGCGGGCCTGGGCCAGCGTCAGCTCGCTGTTGGCCAGGGCCAGGGCTTGCTGCGGCCGAACCGAGGTCGTCCGGACGTAACAGTCGGTTGGGCTGGCCCCGTCAAACAAATCGAGAAACACGGTCTTCGCCTCGCCATGGTGGGACAAGTACAAGCTGCGGCGGCGGGTTTTGTCGGCATCCGCGATTTCGATCTCCTTGCCGCCGATCGTCCGGTCGAGTTGTCCGGCCACGGCGAGCAGCGAGTCGCGGACAATCTCGGCGTCAAGGCGCTGGCTGGGGAATCGCCAGAGCTGGCGGTTGTCAGGGTCCGCTGCCAGGTGTTTCTCGGCAGGCGAGACGCCTGCCCCACGGCGATACGCATGGCTGGCGACGATACGGCGATGCAACCGCTTCATCGTCCACTCGCCGTCCATCAGTTCAACAGCGAGAAAATCGATCAGCGGCTGGTTGCTCGGAAGTTTGCCATTGCGGCCAAAGTTCGCGGTCGAATCCACGATCGGCCGGCCGAAGTGCCAGCCCCAGATATGGTTCACCGCCACGCGGGCCGTCAGCGGGTTGTCCTTGCTGGCGATCCACTTAGCCAGCGCCGTGCGGCGGCCGGTGCTCTTGTCGGGAAATACTTGGGAGAGCGGTGAATAGCTCGAATCGGCTTTCGACAACGCGGCAGTCGCATCGTTCAGCGTCTTTTTCGCGGGGGCGACCTTTGCTTGAGCATCGGCGATCAACTTGTCGCGCATCATATCGGCCAGCGGTTTGCCTTCCGCGTCGGCCAGCGCCTTCACTGCGGCGGTCACTCCCGCCTGAGCGGACAACAGCGTCGCGTGTCGCTCGGCCTTGGCCGCCGCGGCAGCCAGTTCGTCCGCACTGCCAGCGGCAAACCCGTGCCGGCAGTTGTCCGCCGCGACGCGGGCCTGAATGCTGACCAGTTCGGCCTGGGCGGCGGCAAGCTTTGCCTCGGCCGCCTTCATGGACAGCTCGACCGCCTCCAGCGACCGTTTGGCAACGAGCACTTCCTTTTCCTTAGCCTGCACCAGTGGGGAAGTGCTTTGCGGTACGCCAGCGAGCGACGTGGCAGGCGCAGCACAATAACCGGTGGCAATCCAGCCGTCCGTGCCGGCGATTTCTTTGCCGAGTGGGTACGCCGGCTCTTCAAAGTCAAACTTCACAATCGGCTCAATGCCGTCGTCAATCTTGCGGCCAAAGACAAACTCGTCATACAGGGCGACGCTGCCAGGCCGGGCATCGAGAAAGATCCCCTGCTTGTCGGTCCGCGGACCGTTCCACCCTTTGAGTGTCACGGTCGTTCCTTCCACGAGCAGCGCACCGTCGCTGAGTGACTTGACAGTAACACCCATCGTCTCCGCGGCCGGATTAAGCGCCAGGGTCACGGCGAATTTGTTCTGGCCCTTGGCCAGATCGTACTTGCCGATCTCGATTTGCTCGAAGGAACCCGGCTTGTACGAGAGGATCTTGCCACCTTCAAAGCCCACCCAGCCACCGGTGGCTCCCGCATCGATGTCGATGCCAAGTTGGAAATTGGTGTGAGCATCTTTCAGTATTTGCACGGCGTAGCTGACGACCGTCCGGTCATCGACGCCAATCAGGCCGGGAATCTTATGTGCCAGCGCCCGCCGCCCCTGCTCGGCATTCATTACCAGCGACTGCTTGCCGACTAATGCGCCCACTGCCGGCATTTGCGCCGACTCATTCCGCACCGTCTCCAGCGTCTTCTCTGCGGCCGCGACGAGCTCGCGCAGCTTCGGCTGCTGCGCCTCCAGCGCCTGCCGCGCGGCCGCCAATTCGCTTTCTGCGATCGGGATCGCGGCTGTTCGCCTGGCAACTTCTTCCTGCTGCACAAACGGCCGCAAGCCCGGATACCAGGCCCGCGGCGGGAGGCTCACCGTCTCAACTTTGAACTCCCCGCCGAGAAATGCGGGCACTCCCGGCTGCACCGGTGGTTTTCCCTCGATCTTCTGCCGCTGGTCGCCGCCGCGATAGACGAAGGTCTGGGCATCGAGCTTCTCATCGAAGATGCGGACGCGGCCACTAGTGATCGGGCCGTACGACTGGGCGTAGACATACTTCTTGAACGGGCCAGGATCAGTTTCGCCGGCCACCCGGTCGTGCCGCATTTCCAGCGGCTCAAACATCGCGCGGAGGGCGAAGTAATCCTGCTGCGAGATCGGGTCGTACTTGTGGTCGTGGCACAAGGCGCAGTTCATCGTCAGGCCGAGGAACGCCTTGGCGGTGTGCTCGGTCTGGTCCTTCATCCACTGGTCGTAGTTCCACTTGAAGAAATTGCGGACGATGAAGCCGGTCGCCGGCAATGTCTCCTCGTCCTCGGGCGCGATCTCGTCGGCCGCCAGCATTTCCTTCACCATGCGGTCGTAACCTTTGTCCTCGTTGAGCGACCGCACGATCCAGTCCCGCCAGCGCCAGATTTGCGGATAGCTGTTCATCACGTCCGGCACGCTGCGGCGGCCGTACCAGTCGCTGTACCGCCAGACGTCCATCCAGTGGCGGGCCCAGCGCTCGCCGTAGGCCGGGCTGGCCAGCAAGCGATCCGCATTCCGCTCGAAAGCGTCGGCGGATTCATCCCGCAAAAACGCGTGTAATTCTTCGCGCGTTGGCGGGAGGCCGACCAGATCCAGATAAAGCCGGCGAAGCTGCACGTGCCTGGCCGCCGGACCAACTGCCAACATGCCAATTTCGCGCTGCCTGGCATAGATCACGGCATCGAGCGGATTGGCGCCAAATTGAAAGCTTTCCGTCGCTGGCAATGCGGGCCGCGTTGGCCGCTGAAATGCCCAGTGCGCGCGCGGATCGGGCTCGGGCTTCTCGTCGGCCGGCCCCCCTGCCCCGCCGGCAATCCAGGCTTTGATCGCCTCAATCTCCGCTGGTTTGAGCGGCTCACCTTCCTGCGGCATTCGCTCGCCGGCGTCGGTCGCTGAGATCCGCTGGACAATCAGGCTCCCAGCAACGTCTCCCGGCTTGATGGCCGAGCCGCTGTCCCCACCTTTGGTCATGCCAGCCACGGTGTCGAGCCGCAGATTGGCCTCTTGCTTGAGCGCTCCGTGGCAGGCGTAGCAGCGTTTTTTGAATACAGCCTTGACCTGCGTTTCGTACTCGCTGGCGGCTAACGGGCGGAGCGGCACCGCCAGCCACAGCGCCGGCAGAATCAACAGCGCGAGGGTTGTGGCAGACAACGGCCGCCCGGGC
>DASRJP010000092.1:0-9422 GCA_035649415.1 Pirellulaceae bacterium
GCTCTCGGCATAGTCGTTCCCCTCACCGATCGGTTTGCCCAAAACGGTCCCCAGGCGGCGGTCGCCCCAGAGGTAACGCTTGAAGAGCGGCTGGAAGCGGAGGGGGTAGAGCATCAGGGGTCGGGAATCAGGAGTCAGGGATCAGGCAGAATGACCAATGACCAAGCGCCATTGTCCAATGGCGGACGGCCGATTGCCCCATTGGTCATTGGGATTTGGTCATTGGTCATTTGGCCCGGCCGTTGCCCGCGCCGGGGGCCTGAAGTATCATATACGTCAGGTTGAGCCCGCGCTCGACCATCAAGGCTGGTACGGCAGCTTCCCACCGTACGCTTTTGGTCCGCCTTCTGGGCGGGCGCTTGCCCAACGTAGGCCGCGACTCCGTCGCGTGCCAACACCGCCGCGGAGCGGTGGCCTACACGGCAAGCCGGTGCCGTTGCCAGCCGCCGAATCGTGGGTCGCGCGATCCTTTCTCGGCGCTGCTGCCGCGATCATCGTAGGGCAAGCGTCCCGCTTGCCCGGACAACCGAGACGGTTGACCCACAGGGAGCAATATCATGGCCAAGCAAACTCACGAAGACCTGTTCGAAGGGACCACGATGACGTTTGGGGAGCACCTGGAGGAACTCCGGGTGAGCCTTTTTCGAGCGCTGGCTGGACTTGCACTCGGATGCATCGTCGGATTTTTCTTCGCCAACTCGGTGGTGAGATTCTTCCAGGCCCCGCTTGAGCGGACGATGAAGGCCTACCTGCTCCGCAAGGCGCAGAAAGACATCGAAGTCGAGCTCAAGAAAAAGGACCCCAATGCCAGGCTGACGATCGAAGAGCGGCTGATGATTATCAATCACCAGTTGATTCCCGAGCGGATCGAGTTTGAGACCCAGCGGCTGCTGGAGGCCCTCCGCGAGCAGTTTCCGCTGTCGCTGGCAGGCGTCAATTTTTCGGCGCATCTGTTTACCAGCGACGATCTCTTGCCTGGCGGCGAGTTGAAACTTGCCAAGGCAATTGTGGCCGGCAAGACCAAGATCGATGCGTCCCCCGCCAGTCGCATCTGGGCCCTGCTTTCGGAAGCGAATCGCCAGACGATCAACAACTTGGTCAGCGCAAGTCCGACCCTGACGGACAGCCAGCGCCGCCAACTCGTGGCGCTGCTGAACGACCTGGCCGGAAAACCCGAGCTGCACGACAGCCCGGAATTCAAGCCGCTTGCGGGCGTGGACGAAACGACAACCAAGGAGATTCGCAGCACTCTGGCACAACAGTTTGACGCCGAGCAATCGCGTCGACTCAATCGCATGCTCCTGGCCGGATTGTTTCCCGAGTCGATTCGCGTTCCCCAAGCCGGGCGGCTCGCCCTCTACGCCTGGAAACCGATGGATTTTCGCTTTCAGAACCTGAACGTACAGGAGCCGTTCATGATCTGGATGAAAGCCGGCATCATGACCGGCATCGTCATTGCCAGCCCGTGGATCTTCTTGCAGGTCTGGAATTTCGTCGCCGCCGGACTCTATCCGCACGAGAAGAACTACGTCTATCTCTATATGCCGATCAGCCTGCTGCTGTTCTTCGGCGGCGCGGCGCTGGCATACCTGTTCGTCTTCGACCCGGTCCTGAACTTCCTCTTCCTGTTCAATGAGAGCATGAATGCCGAGTTCATTCCCCGACTCGGCGAATGGCTCTCGTTCGTGTTGATTCTGCCGCTGGGCTTCGGCATTGGCTTTCAATTGCCGCTGGTCATGCTGTTCCTCAACCGCGTGGGCCTGCTCTCCATCGAGCTGTATACGCAGCAGTGGCGGATCGCGATCCTCTCGATCTTCGTCATCGCCATGGTGCTCACGCCGGCCGATCCCTACAGCATGCTCCTGATGGCCATTCCGCTTTGCCTGCTCTATGTCGTCGGCATCGGGATGTGCCTGTGGATGCCGCGGGGACGGAATCCGTTTGCAGAGGCGTATGAGGTGTAAACGTAGGACAGGTTTTCAACCTGTCCAATGCGGCAATCAGCAGAAAGTGAATAGGACAGGTTGAGAACCTGTCCTACCCCAAGAAATGCCAACGGCGGGACGATGAATCCCGCCGCCGGCTCTGCCAATCGCTCCCGAAGCAGATCAGGGTTGCTTGGCTAAGGAATGATGTAGATGCCGCCGATCCAGACCCCCGCTTCAGCCAAAGCGCCGCGAACACTGAAGGGAATGGGCGGAATGTGCCAGGGGGCGCAGCTTCCCGGGCGATAGTAGCCCAGAGCGTACTGGCACTCGCACGGCGGATTGATCCCCATCTTGTACGGCAGCACGGCAATGTTAGCAAAGAAGTGCGCCGTCGAGAGGATCGGCTGCTTGATCGGGCCGGCGGTATGGCCGTAACGCTCGAGCTGGACCTCTTCGAAATAGAGCGGCTTGTGGCACAGTCCCGACGCCTGGTACGTGAACGTGCTGGCTACCCAGTTGCGGGGCACAAGTTCAGGATCAGCGTAGCAGTGATACGGAACCTGCCAGTGGAAGGTGATGAAGCAGATTTCGTCCTTCCCCAGTTCGTCGATCTGCGGCCTGGCCACGACTTTCCCCGCGTCGTCCGTAATGATCACCCGGCCGTACTCGACGTTCTCCAGCCGTCCTGTTGCCAGCAACTGGCCCGTCTTGGAGTGCCAGGTGCGGGACGGAGCCACCTCAAGATCCCGCTTGCGGAATTCTTCCGCAGTCTCTCCTTCCACGGGAGATGCCGAGTACAGCGGCGTGATGTTCATCGTGATGGCAGTAATCCGATCGGATCGCAGCCAGTCCTTGAAAGTCTGGCAATTCGCTTCCCAGGATTCGCAGACTGCCGGCCGGTAGGTGCGGGCATCGTCGTCAGCCCCTGCTGGCGGCATGGGCATTGGCATCGGCGTTGGCATTGGCGCCGGCAGGTTGTCTCTACCCGGTACCTGGATCTTCACGACTTCGACTTCTGAATCCTGCTGCGGCTGATTGAGGGTCGGCTCGTCGTGCTGTGTAGCGCGGTCGCCAAACGGATCGCTGAATGGATCGTGAGCCGCCAGCCGCACCGGACGAGCAGCCCCTTGATGGCCGCTCATCTTCGATTTGTTCCAGCCGGCGCTGGCAGAAGGGCGTGCGGCTCGCTGGGCAACAGGAGCGGGGGCCTGTTCCTCTTCGTTCCGCTCTGGCGCGCTGAGCGTGATTGAAGCCTTGACGACATTCCGGTCCACGTAGGGATTGGCGATCGGCTGGGGCGTCTTCCAGCGAAGGACTTCCGCTTGCTGCGGCGGCGAAGCGGCATCGGCCTCGGTCAGCGGCTGGGCGTTCTGGGCGCCGGCGAAATAGTCGGGCGGGGCGCCATCTTGGCCTGGTGACGGCGATTGCAACAGTCCCAAGCCAACGGCGGCAGCACCCGCCAGATGCCACGCCCAGGCGAAGGCGCGGCGGCAGGTTTGCCCGGACCCGGAGCGAAACCTCGCTCCGGGTCCGGAGGCAGGTTTGCCTCCGGCTATTGACGATGATTCAGTCGGCTTCCTTGCCGCCGTGCTCGATGCTGTAGTTGGGCGCTTCCTGCGTGATCGCAATGTCATGGGGGTGGCTTTCTCGGACACTGGCGGCACTGACCTGGATGAATCGCGTATCCGTCCGCAACTGGTCGATCGTGTGCGTTCCGCAATATCCCATGCCTGCCTTCAGGCCACCGACGAGCTGGTAGACGAAGTCGGAAAGTGCGCCCTTGAACGGCACGCGCCCTTCGACTCCCTCCGGCACCAGCTTTCCGGTCCCCCCTGTGGACCCGGACTGGCGGTATCGTTCGCTCGAACCCTGAACCATCGCTCCCAGGGAGCCCATCCCGCGATAGGCCTTGAACGTGCGTCCCTGGAAGAGGATCGTCTTGCCCGGACTTTCGGCCAGGCCGGCAAACAGTCCGCCGATCATCACGCAGTGTGCGCCGGCAGCCAGTGCCTTGGTGATGTCCCCCGAGTAACGAATCCCGCCATCGGCGACGATCGGCGTGTTCGATCCTCGGGCGACCTGGGCGGCTTCGTAAATCGCCGAGATCTGCGGCACACCCACGCCGCTGATCACCCGGGTCGTGCATATCGACCCCGGCCCAATGCCGACCTTCACGGCGTCGGCCCCGGCGGCAATCAAATCCTGCGCGCCATCGCGGGTTGCCACGTTTCCCGCGACGACGTCAATATCCCACTTTCGCTTGATTTCCTTGACCGTCTCGATGACGTTCTTGCTGTGGCCGTGGGCGCTGTCCACCACGAGCACGTCAACTCCCATCTGAATCAGGCTTTGCGCTCGCTCGTAGTCATGCACGCCGACGGCGGCGCCAGCACGAAGCCGCCCCAGCTTGTCTTTGCAAGCATGGGGGAACCGCTTCATCATGTCGATGTCGCGGATGGTAATCATGCCGGTCAGGCGGTAGGTATCGTCAACCAGCAAAAGTTTCTCCACCTTTTTAGCCGTCAAAATCTTCTCAGCTTCCTCAAGCGTTACAGTCCCCTTTGCTGTCACCAGATTGTCTTTGGTCATCACCTCGCGGATCGGCTGCTGGCCGTTCTCGAGGAACCGCAGGTCGCGGCGAGTGAGAATGCCGACCAGCTTGCCGCTATCAAGCGTGATGGGAAAGCCGCTGACGTTCTTGAGCTTCATTAGCTCCTGCGCCCTGGAGACCGGGTCGTCGGGCCGGAGCGTTTCGGGGTCGAGGATGATGCCGTTGGCCGAGCGCTTGACCTTGGTGACCTCCTCGGTCTGCAGCTCGACGGACATGTTCTTGTGGATGACCCCGATGCCCCCTTCTTTGGCCAGGGCGATCGCCATCTCGTGCTCGGTAACGGTGTCCATCGGCGAGCTGAGCATGGGGATGTTGAGCGGAATCCGCCGGGTGAGATGCGTATGGACCGCGACCTCGGAAGGAACGACATCGCTATAGCGCGGTTCGAGCAGGATGTCGTCGAACGTGATGCCGTGACGGATGATCTTGTCTTCCATGGCGAAGCCTCCGCAGGGAGGGGATCAATCGAGGGAATCTTGAATTATGTCTCGATTGGCCGGCCGCGGGGAGGGGAGACAACACGTCGTTTGCCAGCGGCAAGCGGGCCCTGTTCCTAACCGGAGCTTAACAAGCTCCGGGAGGGACTACCGCCTGGTCAGTGGTTCAATCCTGCAGCTTGTGGTTTGGCCTGCCCGCCTACAACTCGAACCACGACACGGCGGCCGACATGCCCTTGGTGCGGAAGAATTCCCAGGCGATGGCGCGTGCGGTATCGAATGGGACGACAAACTCGTTCGGGGTCTGCTCGCCGGTGGCCGGGTCACACCCCTGATACACGAGTATCGTGAACCCGCCCTCGGGCAACCCGTCGCCGCCAAGGCACCGGAAGCCGGGGTGACCGTCGCGCGGGAAATAGTGAACGTCCGCCACCTCGCCGCTGACGCGGATCGCTAGCGTGGGAAACCGCTCCTCATCCGGGCTGATCCAGAATTCCCCGCCCCCGCGATCGTCGCGCCATGCAAGTGCCGCATCCAGGCTCTTGTCGTCCGCCACCTGCCATGTTTGAAGATATCCATCTATTCGCACTGGAAGCCCTTCCGCAGAGCCCGTGATTATGCGTCAACAGAACAGCATACCAATGTGCCGGATCGTCTGCTTCCGCTGATTGCGGGTTTCTCTTATCTGTCACGGTTCAAGTGGAGCCCGTATCTGCCGATCCGCGATCTCGGCGTCATCCGCAGCTCCGTTTCCTGGCCCGCGGCTTGTTGCTCGTCCCGCGCATCACCATCTTCTTGACCCACTCAACCGTGATGCTCCACAGCCACTCGGGCGCGACCCAAATCACGTTCGAGTGGTAATTGCCCAAGAGGTCACGAAGCCGAAAGGCAAGCGTGTGATCACGTGGGGCGCGATGCCCGCCATAATCACCGTGGCTCCCCCACACGACTTCGTACTCTGGGAAAGCTTCTTGGATGACTTGGGTCGCGTAAGCCATCTCGTCCTTCGTGGCCTGGCGATTGGCGTGACTTCCCTTCATCATCGTCCTCCATGTAGGCATGCCCGGAGGGCTTGGGATGTAAGCACCAGCCGAAGAACAAGCGACTATGCCGCAAACGATAAGCATAGCATCGTCCCGGATCGTTTGCCGCCGCCGAGTACGGGTTCCTCCTCTCTGCTCACTGTTCAGAGTAGAGGAACCCGTGCCCGCCGATCCGCGGTCTCGGCGTCATCCGCGACTGAATGGTTTTGCTCCTGTCTCCATTCGTGCGCGCTCCCGCGCATAAACTTCCCGCAGCGCGGCCGCGTCTTTCCACAAGCCCCAGACCCACAGAACGACGAGGACCGCCGGATAGATGAGCAGCCCGGGCTTTCGTTCCTGCCACGCCGCAACCACCAGGCCCGCGGACATCATCAGGGCAACGCCGGTCGTCGCCACAATCCCCAGGATCAAGAGCAGGGGCACTCGATTGCGCTTGCCGCTGCACGACAAGGGCCAGCGGTTGGCCAAGAGGTCGCCGTAAGCCGATTTGTCGAGCCACAGGCGATGCGGGTCGCTGGGGACCGAAACAGCCCCGGCGAACGTCGTCACCGCGCCGAGAAACGTCCCGGTAAATAGCAGCATCAGCGCGCCGACGAACCGCATCGGATCAAACGGCACTCCAAACAGCGGCTCCAGCGCCGTAATGATAATCGCCAGCACGAATCCGGCGACGGCAATCTTCAAAAAGGCCTGTGCCCAGGCGAAGTAACCCAGCGCCGGCGCTTCGCGATGCCGCAGCCAGATTCCCAGCGCCAAGTCCGAGCCTCCGAACTTGAGCGCCAGCACGAGTGCCGCCAGCAGCGGGCCAGCTACCAACTCGGCAATCAGTGCCGCAGCCAGCAGGACAATCCACAGCCACGCCTTGAGCGCCCAGCGGAGCGGGGACCACTCGTGTGGCGGGGCGGGTCCACTCGGCCAATTGTCCGTCGACATACTGTGAATCCGGGGGGGGAATGGAATTGGAATCGATGATTTACAATGTGACCAAGCGGTGGCACGATTGCCAAGATTCGTTCTCAGCCAGCGAACCAACACCTCGGAAGCCACTCGCCGATCACATCCTCAACCTGGCCATGAAACCCGCCTGGCTGCTCCTGATCTTCGGCATCTTCTGCCTCGTCATCTCAGGTGGCATTTTGTTGGTCAGCTTTCTGGTGCCGATCGTCAATGCACCCAATGCCGACTTTGAGGAGGCGGTGCCATTTCTGATCGGCGGCGGGTGCTGCTCGGCCGTTTCGCTGGCGATCGTGCTCAGCGGCATTCTGTGGCTCGTGGTCGGCGGCCGCCGCTAGCTGGCAAGGTGACGGTCGCCCGGGCCAAATCCTTGACCTGCCCCAGAGCCAGTTCGCATAATACGCTTGCTCGCTGGTCGTCGGTTCTTCGCGCATGTTTTGGAGCTTCCCGTGCCTTCTCCGCCGGCACCGCACCGCCCAGGGAACAACCCTGCGCCAGCCCATGCGCCAATAGCACGACCGCTGCCGAAGCAGGAAGGAAGCTACTCGCCTGCACCGATTCCCAAGCCGATTCCGCTACCCAGCGAGCAAACGACGTCGGCATTGCCGACGGTGCATGTTCCGTCGGCCCCTAAGACCTACAGGCGCCGTCGGTCGCCGATCGTGCCGATTGCGGTGACGGTGGTTTGCGGGCTGAGTGTCCTGGCGGGACTGGTCGTGCTGATCATGCTGCTGAACCAGCCAGCTGAGCCGACGCCAGTGGCGAAGAATTCTCCGAAGAAGAATCCGCCGCGGGCAAGCAACAGCGACGCGAACCAGTCCGATGCGTCGTCCGCAAGCCGCAAGGCGGCAGCGCCGGCCAGCAAAGGGACGGCGGCGGGCAACTCGGAAACGACGGAAATCACGCCCGCGTCGGGCGACTTCCGGTTCACGCCTGGCGAAAGCCCGACGCCAGACTCGTCCGCATCCGCGTCAAATTTCACGCCGGCTCCGGCGGCGACGGTTCCCGCTGAGGCGATCCCGGCCCCAACGCAGGAATCGCCGGATGCCGCACTGCGCAAAATCGTCCGTGAGCTATTCGACGGCAAGAAACTGCTGCTCAAAAAGGAATACCCGACACTCCGGAAAGCGTTCGCCGACCAGTTTGCGCAGATCCACGCCGATGAGATCCGCCAAGGGCTGGGCGAAGACTACGACGCCATGATGGCCTGGTTCGAAGAGCACCCCGACATCCAGGAAGAGTTCTACACCGCCATTCGCCCGGGGGCCGACAATATTCCGCGGGCGCTCGGCCTATTGAATGAGCTGCGTAAGCGCCACCCGAAACAGATTGTCCCGTATGCCAGCCTGGCGATTGCCACAGCGGTCGTGTGGGACGACGAGCGCAAGGGTGTTTACGACTACACGCACGACGCCCGAGCGACCAAGTCGAAGATGCCCGAAGAGATAGCGGACGTGTTCGACAATGTTCAATACCTGGTGGAGACCGAAAACGTCATGCAGGGGCGAATTCAATTCGTTCCCTGGGAATTCCTCGTCTACGTCGTCAATCATCGCACACCACTGGCGGAGCGCCAGTGGGCGCTGGCGAATTACTTGAACAAGCGGGTGATGTTCGGCAAATGCTACAGCGACGTGCCGTACGATTACGACATGCTCAACTCCAACCGCGAGGTCACACGGCTCAGCGGCAAAGAGTACAACTTCCCCAATATCCGCCAGCTTGGCGGCGTGTGCATGATTCAAGCGGACTATGCTGCCCGCGTCGGCAAGAGCCTCGGCGTGCCGGCGGCCTACGTCAGCGGCGAAGGCGCCTTCGGCGAAGGGCACGCCTGGGTGATGTGGGCCGAGCTGAAGCAGGCCACCGCCAGCGGCATTGTATTTTCGCTCGAATCGCACGGCCGCTACCGCAACGATCATTACTATGTCGGCCACCTGGAAGATCCACAGACTGGCGAGCGGATCACCGACCGCGACATGGAGCTGCGGCTCCAGACAGTCGGGGCCGACACGATCGCCAAGCGGCACATGGACCTCGTGATGCGCGCGTTTCCGATGCTGAAGGAAGATGCGTCACTGGATGCCGCGGGTCAACTGAATCTGCTAGGACAGGTGATCGGCTACTGTCCAGGTAACGAGGATGCGTGGCTGGCCGCGGCCAGGCTGGCACGCGAGTCAGCGGGCGACAAGAGCTTGTCCAAGCAGTTTGGACAGGTGCTCGACAAGTTGTTTGTGACGTTTGCACGCGTCCCGGACTTCACCTGGAAAGTGTTCGACGACCTGGCCGCGTATCCAGACGATGCCAAGCAGCGGCGGGCGCTCTACGAGCGGCTGATCGCCCTGTATGAAACGGCCAAGCGCCCCGATCTGGCGGCCGAAGCCCGGCTGAAGCTGACCGATTACCTCGTCGAAGAAAACAAGAAGGCGGACGCCATCGACGGCTTGGCGCT
>DASRJP010000093.1:0-25484 GCA_035649415.1 Pirellulaceae bacterium
GGCGGCGGTCGTCAAGCTTTACGAGCGGGTCCTAGGCCGCAAGCCAACCGAAAGGGAGCAGAAGATCGCCGGAGAGCACATATCTGCCGTGGGTCAGCGCGGCGCGGCGTTTGAGGATTTGCTGTGGAGCATGGTGAACAGTGCGGAGTTTGTGGCGCGGAGATGATGTGAGCAATGAGCGGGCCGAAGAACAAGTCCATGCCACTTACCGATGAGTGGTTGTCGGATGCGATTGAAGCAGCCGCGCTAACTCACATTCGCGAACGGTCGAATTCATCGCTTCAGGGGCTCTATCGTGCGTTGGTTTCCGGTCGGCTTTTGGTCCCCTTGTTCAGTGACTTGACGACTCACGAAGGAAAAACAGACGTTCCCGTGCGATGCTTTCGTCTCCCAAGTGGAGAAGGATGCATACCGGCATTCACTTCCGTTCAACGACTGCTGGAATGGGATCCTGGGGGCTCCTTGTATGCTGAAATGCCCTGCCAGAAGTTGTTTGTGATGGCAACGGGGATGTTGGATATCGACGCGATCTTCGTGAACTATTCTCACGAAAAAGGAGTGCCTAAAGGCATGATTACCCGTCCGGAGTTCGAGCTATTGGCGCAAGGAGTCTTTCCCAAAAATGGCTAGGCCAAACACTATGTCCCTTTTTCGTTAAGTGAAGCAATCCATAGCAGCCACGGATGGAACACCGATGAAACACGGATCGTAGGTCCTGTTGCTTTCTCATCCGTGAAAATCCGTGTTCCATCCGTGGCTACATCCCCGGAGAAACCAAACCATGCTCCGCACCTTCGCCTCCGCCGACGTCACCAGCGACGGAATCATCAATCGCCGCGGCTTTCTCAAGTCGCTGGCTGTGGCAGGCGGGGTCGGTGGGATGACCCTTTCCTGGCGCGACATGCTGATCGCCCGGGCGGATGAGCTACGGAAGAAGGGCAAGTCGATGATCCTCCTGTGGATGGACGGCGGGCCCAGCCAGTGGGATACGTTCAATCCCAAACCCGAGTCGCAGTACCAGGGACCGGCCAAGCCAATCGCGACCAACGTGCCGGGGATCGACATTGCCGAGTACTGGCCCAAGACGGCCCAAGTGATGGACAAGATCGCCCTCATTCGCTCGATGAAGAGCGACGAGCGCGACCACTTCCGGGCCATCAAGCTCGTCCGCACGGGTTATCCGCTCAAGCCGACGATCAATTATCCAACCTGGGGCGCGGTCGTCGCCCGCCATCGCCACGACCCGGGCTATGACCTGCCGGCATTCGTCCGCATCGGCAAGCCGCGGATTACCACACGCGATGTAAATGCCGGCGTGCTCGGCGCGCGGTTCGAGGCGTTCAAGATCGATAGGCCCGGCGAATTGCCGCCAGATGTGCATCCGACGGTGCCGCCGGACGTGCTCAAGCGGCGGCTGGCTCTGTCGGGCAAGCTCGATGAGCAGTTTGCCGCGGCCGGCTCGAAGAAAGCCGCGCAGGAGCAGCGCGAAATCTACGACCGCACCAGCCGCTTCGTCCTCAGTCCGCTGCTTTCGGCATTCAAACTCGACAGCGAACCGGAAAAACTCCGCGAGGAATATGGCCGCGGACCATTTGGCCAGGGATGTTTGCTCGCCCGCCGCCTCGTCGAAGCCGGCGTGAGCTTCGTCGAAGTGATCAACAGCGGCACGCTCAACGACCAGGGCTGGGACACGCACAAGCGGGGTTTTGCCGAGAATCCAATTCTCGCTGGTGAGACCGATCAGCCGTATGCGCGGCTGCTGACCGATCTGGCCGACCGCGGCATGCTCGATAACACGCTCGTCGTTTGGATGGGCGAATTCTGCCGCACCCCGAAGTACGAGGACGACAAGGGGGGCCGCAACCACTACAGCGAAGGGTGGCTGGTCGGCCTGTCCGGCGGCGGCGTGAAGATGGGGCAGGTGATTGGCGCGACCGACAAGGAAGGGGTAAATATCAACGACCGGCCCGTCGGCGTCTCGGATCTGTTTGTCACCTTCTGCCACATTCTGGGCATGGATCCGCACGACGAGTACGTCACGGAGCAGGACCAGCCGCTGAAGCTCGTCGAAGGGGGGGAGCTGATCAAGGAGCTTTTCTGAGAGAATATCACAAAGACTCGAAGGCACGAAGGGATCACAAAGAAGAGCAAGAACCCAACTTCGCATCCGTCCTAACTTCGTGAATCCTTCGTGCCTTAGTGACTTGGTGGTTGCCTTCTCGCCCGTCAAATGAGCCGTGCAAAAGGCTTTGGCGCGCTGTCGGCAATTGGAGGCGCGGCAAATGACTCCGGCTGAATTAAGTGTGCCAGGATCTCCAGGGTATCCACCAGCCGCGGGCCGCTCCGATTGAGATAGGCGTTGCCGTCGAGAGCAAAGCAGCGGCCGTTGTGCACCGCGGGCAGGGCGCGCCAGCCGGGGAGATCCGCTAGTGCCGCGGCCTCCTCGACGGTCCGCACCAGATCAAAACCGCATGGCGCGACGATCACAACTTCCGGCTGGCACGCACGGATCGCCTCCCAGCTCACATAGCCGCTGTGCTTTTCGGCTTCCGCCAGGCACGGCTGGCCGCCGGCCATTGAAATCAACTCCGGCACCCAGTTGCCGGCCGTCATCAGCGGCTCGGTCCACTCGATGCACACCACTCGCGGCCGCTTTGCCGCCGGCAATGCACCGGTCCGCTGCCGCACGTCTTCAACGCGTGCCTGCAATTGGCGGTTGTACTGCTGTGCGGCCGGCTCCGCGCCAGCAAAACGGCCGATTCGCAGAATGTCACTGAGCACGTCCGTCAGACCGGAGGGCTCAAGTGCGAGCACCTGCGCCGTCGCCAGCTCCGGCGCCGTCCGCACCAGGTCCTGGACGTCCGCCAGGCGGACGGCACACACGTCGCACTGCGCCTGGGTGACGATCAGATCGGGCACAAGTCGCCGCAGCAGGGCCGCATCCAGCTCGTAGAGGGGCTGACCGGCGGCCAGTCGGCTCTGGACCTGCTCATCAATCTGCCCGCTGGCCTGGGTCGAGTCGATGCGCGACCGTGTGGCGCGGGGCCTGGTCGCTGTTTCAGGTGGATAGTCACACTCGTGGCTGACCGCCACGACGCGGCTGGCCAGTCCGAGCCCCCAGAGGATTTCCGTTGCGCTCGGAAGAAGGGACGCAATCCTTTGCGGCGGAGTCATGGTGAAAGCCCCCGACCGAGAAAAGCACCGCGGATCAGCCCCCTTTGCTGCCTGTGGGTGCTGCAGCGTCTTCTTTCGGTTGATTCTAAGGCTCTGTTTTGCCGGCGGCCGCAGCATCTCCTGGGGAGCCCTCGGCACCCGGCTTTGGACTTTCGGCAGGCTTCTCAGGAGTGTTTGTCTTGTCTTTCGTTTCTGGTGGCGACTCCGATTTCGGTGGCGCGGCGCCTTGACCGGGACTTTGCGGTGCGGGCGCGCCCTCCACAACGCGAATCTGGTCCTTGAACATCCGCCCCTCAGGCACCATGTCCAGCAGATTGTTCAACTTGAAGTCGGCCGGAAAACGGACGTCCAGCGCTCTGAGTAGATCATGGTAATGGGCGATCGATTCCACCAGCTCCTGCCCCTGAACCGAATCCAGCAGGACTGGATACTTCTCGAACAGCAAGGCCCAATTGTCCCAAGCCTCTTCGTACATCTGCCGGGCCTTGGACAACTTGCCCGCGTCGCGGCGAATCAGATCCGCGTCACGCACCAGTGCGCGGGCCTTCAGGGCGATGTCAAGCTGCTCCGCCTCGCACCGATTCTCCCAGTATTCGTAATTGACAATGTTGCGGTAACTGCCGGTCGTCTGCACCACTTCGGTGAGACTGGAGATCCGGTCGGCCATATCCCGGGCGAGCGTCCGCTTCTCTCTGGCAGCCCGCGACGCAATTTCGTCGGGGCTGACCGCGACCTTTGGTCCAAGCTCGAAGTTGATTCGCATCGTGTCTTCGTAGGTCACCTGGCTCGCCGGCTTCTCCAAAATCGCCCGCTCCTCGGGCTTGAGGGCGGCCAGCTTTTCCTGCCTTAACTGTTCTCGCGCGCCGGGAACGATGCGATCGAGCTCGTCGTGCAGCCCCTGTTGCCTTTGTCTCAATTCGTTAACCGAGTTCAGCCGAATCATGAACCCGGCGCTGGCCAAAAGCTCCCGGCTCCCATACCGGTCCCAGGCCCTATCGGCCCGGCGCCAGGCGAACTGCGCTTCCTGGCCGAAGACGCCGTCTTCCTTCTCCAGTGCTGTTGCCGCGTTGATCAGCGCCATGGGACCGCTGTTGTAGAACAGCAGCGGCTGCTTGAGGCGCAACGGCTTGCCGCGGGCAACAGCCTCCTCGGCTTTGTCATACCAGAGCTTGGATACGAGCCAGCTGTCGGGTTTGCCCAGGACGAGAGCCTGATCGACGTCCACGCCATGTTTGTAGAATTCGGCGTGGAACTCCTTGTCCTCCTTGAACAGCCGCCGGAACTGGATTCTCTCGTCCGACCGGCCGAGCTTCTGGCCGCAGTACCAGCCGATCGTGTTGAGCAGTCCCGGCTCGTCGCGGTTATAGTGGGTCCCCAGAATCAGGAAATCGATCCCTTTCTTGACCCATTGGTAACGGTCGCGGAAGTTGTCGAACTCGACCGACGTGTTGTAGGAGAGGTTGTGCGCCTGGAAGTCCCAGACTTTCAGGAAATTCGGCTGGAGCCGAATGATCTGTTTCACGGCCAGCTCGAGGTTGTTGAAGTCCTTGACCTTCTGGTAGTGAATCGCTGACGTCCACAAGACGTTGACCGCCACCCCGCGCAGTCCGAGCGTGGCCAGCTTCATCGTTTCGCTGGCCGGGTCGATCTCACCCAGCTCGGCTTGAGAGAGGTTGTAGCGGACCCGTAGCTGGGCGAGCTTGCCCCCGGGCGACCCCTTGCTGTCAGCCGTCCCGCGCGCGACCGTCGCCGGCTGGCTCAAATAGGCAATGGGCAGCAGCAGCACCGCGATGGCGGCCAGATAGATGACCTTGCGAACGAAGGATGGATTCTGAAAATTCATCCCGCGATCTCCCGGGTCTTGAGGAAGAAGTAGCCGACGACAGCGGCTGCGGCGAAATAGACCAGTGCCGCGGTCACATGCTGGCCGACCAGGTCGCCGTAGATATTGTATCCGCTGGCCACAAACTGCGACGTATCGAAACGCAGGTAGTCGGGCAACACAAAGGTCAGCGCGTAGATCACTCCCATCATCGCTTTGTCGCAGATCTTGATGCCCCGGTCCATCCATGTGGCGACTTCCAGCTCGGTCATCACGTTCTGCTGCATGATCATGCGGATGAACGACTCGATGGGTCCGCCCCCCTCGGCGGCGCCCGTCGCCACGTCGCGCACAAAATGCCCGAACATGCCCAGCACGAGCGTTCCGGCAGTCGCCAGTGCCGCCACCGGTCCGCTGAGGAACGTGCTGAACATCACGCCGTAGGTCGTCACCAGCAGCATTTGCAGCCAGATGCTGAAGAAGCCCTTGGCAAAGTTGAGGGCAAACAGGCTGTCGCTGGGTCGCAGATAGACGTCCGCCTGGGCTACGCCGAAATATTGGGAACGTTCAACGCAGCGAATCGAGACTTCGACTTTTCCGTCGTAAACCAGGTCGCGAAAGAGATCGATCTTGCGCGACCTGCCGTCGGCCGCGGGAGCCGCATTGAGCTCACGAGGAATCGGAAACCGATGGGCGACGAATTCGCGCGACTCAAAGGGAATCGGACCTGAGCTTTTGACCTTGGCTTCGGGATTAGGATTGCGAATCGTGATCTCGCCCAGCACCCCACGCTCGATGTCCCCCTTGTACGTGCGGAACACGGCCAGATTCATCTCCAGCGGGAGCCCGTCCTTGTAACGCTCCGGCGTGATGTTGGAAAAGGTCCAGATTGCCGCCGACCTGTTGGCACCGCCTTCGATGAAGCCGCGATAGGTCCACTCGTCACCGACGTTGATCCCCTTCTCGACGACGTTTCCCTCCCGGTCATGCACGACGAGATTGCCGAACACCGGCGCGCGGGCGATGAGGTCGCCGCGGTTGGGACCGACGCGATAGACTGTCTCCGCTCCCTGCTGGGTGACAGAATTCTCATGGAAGTGCCCGGCAATGAAGTCGGTCTGGGAAACCGTGCCATCCTTTTCGACGCGAAATTCGTGCTGATGATGATTGCTCGTGCTGGTAACCCCCTCCTTGGAGCCGGGCGGGGCGTTCTTCCAGCTCGCAGGCTTGATGTCTGCCGCCTTGATCGTATGCGTATGAGAAAGTCCGCGGACCACAAAGACGTAACTGATCGCACACATGGCGGCGAGCATCACGGTGCCCACGGCCATGAAGCCAAACACTCTTCCCAAGACGATCTCGCCGGCGCGGATCGGCTTGGTGACGACCGTATAGATGGTCCGGTTCTTGATGTCGTTGGGCAGGCTGAACGCGCTTAGGAGCAGCGCCATGACGAGCACCAGATAATTGGTGGTCGTGAGCACGATGCTCAAATAGGCCCGCGCAGGATTGGCATTTCTAACGTCCAGGAACAGCCCGGCAAACAGGAGCAGCACCAGGAACACCGCGAAACCGATGAGCACCTTGTTACGGATTGCTTCCTGAACCGCGACGCGCGCCACGGCCAGCGTCCGGCGGAGCGAAAACCGGGGCAGGTCATCGGTCGCGCCGCCGTAAATCGCGCGGGCCACCAGGTAAAAGGCTTCGCTGGGGCCATGCTTGACGGCGGCCATCAGAAACCACACAAACGGCGCGCCGATGGCGATCAAAAACAGAATGATGAGCGCGCCCAGCAAGAAGCCGATGTGCGTCCACGTCGTCGCGTCCAGGAATCGGATCTTCAGCGGGTCGCCAAAGAGCCAATACCAAAACGTCATCACATGATGTTCAAACGGCATATGGCGGCAGGAGTGAGTGGTTACTTCTGCGAAGCCCGACGTCCTGGCCGCGCCTCGCTCTCCTTCACGATGTTGAGGAACAACTCTTCCAAGGACAGCGTCGGGTGGTCCATGCCCACGACCTGGCCGCCGTGACGCGCAATGACTTCGCGAATTTCGTCTTCGGCGGCCTTGGAAAGTCCCTGAGCGCGGAACTGAGTCACGTCCTGCACGGTCAGCAGGTCGGTGACCCTCCCCAGCTCCTTCAGCTCCCCCTGGTGGAGGATGGCGATGCGATCGCACACATCCTGCACGTCAGGCAGCAAATGGCTGCTCATCAGGATCGTTTTCCCCTGGGCGCGGAGCCTCAGAATCAGGTCCTTCATCTCCCGCGTGCCGATCGGATCCAGGCCGGAGGTCGGCTCATCGAGCAGGATCAATTCGGGATCGTTGATTAGCGCCTGGGCCAGACCGATGCGCCGCGTCATCCCTTTGGAGTATTCGCGCAACTGACGGCGACGCGAGTGCTGGAGTCCCACGAGCTGGATCAGCTCCTCGATCCGCCGCTTGCGCGTGGCCGTGGGCATATCGAATAGCCGTCCGTAGAAATCCAGTGTCTCCTCGGCATTCAAGAAACGATACAGGTACGATTCCTCGGGCAGATATCCAATCCGTTCGTTCTTGGCGACGTCGGTGGCTTCTTTGCCAAATACCAGCGCCTGTCCGTTGGTCGGAAACAAGAGCCCCAGCAGCAGTTTGATGGTGGTCGATTTTCCGGAGCCGTTGGGACCTAGCAGACCGAAGATCTCTCCGCGCCGGATTTGAAGATCGAGCGCGTTAAGGGCTCGAACTTTGGGGCGTCCCCAGAAATCGCGGAAGACCTTGGTAAGGTTTCGAGTCTCGATGACCACGTCGGTGGCATGCGCCGCGGTTTTGACCGGTAGAGGTTCGATCTGAGTGGCAGCCATAGATGACAAGTTGGATCCTAGAAACCAGCCGGAAGGCAGTACGAACGTGGCAGAGCCGGACGATTGTCGCAACCGCAGGCTACCGCCGTGTTTACGTGTCGGAATGCAGTCAGGTTCAAGACCTTGAAAAAAGTTCAAGTGGCTTGAAGGCGCGGCGACATCACTTCCCCGGGTGAGCAGGGCCACTATAAGTGGCACGGGGGAATACTGCAAGGAATGCCCTAACTTGCGACGGGACAAGGCATTTCGATGCGGTCTCTGCACGCGTCGCTCATGTGCCGCGACAATCGCGGTGGCGATCTCAATCCGACCTGCCGGGAAAGTTTTACAAGCGTTTGGCAATCAACCTGCACTCTGCGAAGCAACAGCGACCACGACTGTTAAACCGCCAACAATCAAGCACTTAGCGCGATTGCAACGTAGCGCTCGCGGCCTGGGCCGACGAATTGGCACAGCAATTGAAATAGGCACGAGTCATCGAGCGCTTCCCAGATCGTCGATCTGGGAAGCCGAGAATGGAACCAATCCCCGCTAGCCTATTCAAGGAGGAGCAAGCTATCGAGTAACGTCCGACGTCCCCAGGAGGAATCGGGGACGCAACCTGGTCGCGACGGGGTAGAGTCGCGACTTCTCTTTCCCGCCAGATCTATTCCCGCCTGGAAAGGGCCGCCTGGGTAACCCGCACCTTGGCGGCCCATTCTTTTTCTTGCGGCACGTGGTTGAAAGCCATGTCGCGGCGCTAGGTTTCGGGCTCGAAACCACCATTTGGCGTCGCAAAAAGTTGGCCTTTGCGGGTATCTTTCATTGGCGACCCGATTAAACATCTAGGTCCGCCCTAGGATATTACCGCTGCACGGACGAGGAGCGTCCCATGAAAAAGCTGCGGGTGCTGGCGCTGATGCACGAGGATCTCGTCCCGCCAGACACGCTCAACGGCCACAGCGAAAAAGAGATCCAGGAATGGAAGACCGAGTTCGACGTTGTTTCCAACCTGAAAAAAATGGGGCACGAGGTGCGGTCGCTGGGGGTGCTGGCGGACCTTGGCAAAATCCGTCTGGCGATCGAGGAATTCAAGCCGCACCTCGCGTTTAATCTGCTCGAGGAATTCCACGGAGTCTCCGTCTATGACCAGCACGTCGTCAGCTACCTGGAGCTGATGAAGCAGCCTTATACCGGCTGTAATCCCCGCGGCCTGATGCTGTGCCACGACAAAGCCCTCTGTAAGCAGATTCTCAGCTATCACCGCATTCCCTCGCCACGGTTCGCTCTCTTTCCGCGTGGACGAAAGGTCCACGAGCCCAAGCGGCTCAAATATCCGCTGCTCGTCAAGTCGGCCACCGAAGAAGCGTCCCTGGGAATTTCGCAGGCCTCTGTCGTCCATTGCCGCGACAAGCTCAAGGACCGCGTTGAGTTCATCTACGAGAACGTCAAGTCCGACGCCCTCGTCGAGGAATACATTGAAGGACGGGAGTTGTACGTCGGCGTTTTGGGAAACCAGCGGCTGAAAATGCTGCCGATCTGGGAAATGCACTTCACCAAGGCCGACGATGTGCCGCTGATTGCCACCGCCAGGGTCAAGTGGGACGCCAAATATCAGAAGAAGATCGGCGTCGAAACTCGCGCGGCAACCGATCTGCCCGAGGGCGCCGAGCAACATATCCTCAAGCTCTGCCACCGGGCCTACAAGTCCCTCTTTCTTACCGGCTGCGCGCGCGTTGATCTGCGATTGAGTGCCGAGGGGCAGCCGTATGTGCTGGAGGTCAATCCCAATCCGAATCTGGCCCACGGCGAGGACTTTGCCGACTCAGCGCAGAAGGTGGGGATCAAGTACAAGGAACTTTTGCGGCGCATCATGGGCTTGGGACTGGCCTACAAAGCGGCCTGGCAGGCGAATGAATAGCGTGGCGCTAGCGTCTGCCGTGCCGCTCGCACGCCATCCGCGCGCTTTGCGAGCAGTGGCGGACGACCTCGGCACTACGGCAATTCCACCGCGTGACTGGTCGAAGTGTAGGTGCCGTCGCGGCGGCCATAGTCGCCGAAGAAGGGGAAGCTGGCGACCTCGCGACCGTCGAGATCGACCGTCGCCTTCGCAGCACCCAGGCGCACGACGCCGTATTTCCAGCTTTCCTTGTCCGCTTCCAGCACAACCCCAATTTCCGGGTTCGTACCGTTTGCGAAGGCAAAGATGGCGCCGTCGAGAATACCGTTTGTCTCCGACTCGTACCGCGTAAGTGGTTGGGGCAACAGTCGGCACTTGATGACATTGTCGTTGATCGTCTCCTTGGCCGTGAACCGATGTGCCAGAGAGCGCATCTGCGTCAGCCGCAAGGGGGCGCTCCTGGCCGGCGGACGGTCGGCCGTAATCCGGGCCAGCTCTAGGTCGGTGCCGCTGGCCTCCCAGGCAACCGAGTGCTGCGGATGAGTCAGCGAGAATTTTTCTTCCGAAAGTGACACGAATTCGTGGGCAAGAGTTCCTTTGCCCTCGGCCGAAAGGTAGATCTCCAGGACGACCAGTGCCGTTGGCCGCCCTTCCTTTCCCAGCCGCCAGACGCCGGCATCGACGAGACCGCTGGCTTTGGCGTCCATCAGGTCGCGGGTCGCATCGCTATATCGCAACAGAGGTTTTGGGACGAACGTTCCGCTCGGATCGGCTTTCAGCTCGTCGGAGGAGAAATCGTAGCCGGCAACCGTCGCCTGCATCAGTGCCATCCGCGACTTGACTGCGGCCTCTCGCGCCGCTCCTTCTTGACCGAGTGCAAACGAGGCCTGCAACCACATCAAGGCCGCGACGGCAACCAGCGATTTCACACTTTGCCGCATGACGAACTCTCCAGTAAACGGGGTGACGATGAAATACGCCCAGCCCGGCGAGAGTTCAGACGAAAGTGGGCCAATAATGTTTCGTAACAGCTGTGTCACTGCATCGCCACCGCGAACTCCAGCCGCTTCCCCTCCCGCAGCACGACAATCGCAACTTTGTCCCCCGGCCTCAGCTCCTGCACCCCGCGGGCAATGAGCTGCGACTCGCTGCGGCGATCCTTGAGACCGTCGAATTCGATGAGAATGTCGTCTTTGCGAATGCCGGCCCGATAAGCGCCGGCGTGTTTGTCGTACATGCCGGCGTGTTCAACGCGCACGGCCAGCGCGTCATCAGCTAAGCCAAGCTTCTTGCGGTCGGCATCGCTAACCTCCTTGAGGAACAGGCCGCCCAGCGCCATCGCCCGTAGCTCCCATGTCGTGGGACGCCAGGAAATGTCCTGGGCCTTGCGCCAGCCGGGGGCCATCGTGAGGGTGAGTCGCTTCCGCGGACCGTTACGATTCACTTCGACGGGAATATATGTGTGATCGCGAAACGCAGGTACGAATCCGATCGGACCGACTTTGACCAACCCACGGTCAACTACTTCCAGCGCCCACTGCACGTCGGCTAATGACAGAATGGGCTGGTTATTGATCGCCACAATTTCATCACCTGGTTGAAATCCGGCTTCTGCCGCTGCTGAATCTTTGGCGACTCCTTTCACCATCGCCTTGGTCCCTGGATCAAGTCGCAGCCCTATCACCTCCGGCCGCGGGAACGGGAACAGAATCTCGTCGGGAATCGTGCCGGTTTCGCTGCGAGCCAGCTCGCGCTCGGCATCGCGAATCTGGTGGCAGTGCATGCAGTCCTTCACCACCGTGCCGGCAAAATCGATCGTCGGCTTGTAGCGGGCCAGCGTCGGATATTTTTCGGGCCGATCGAACTTCGTGAGCTGCACCTTTTTGTCTTTTAAATCGTCTCGCCACGTGTCCAGATTCTTGTGGACATCGAGTGCTGCCGCCAGCGTCGCGCGAAAACCTTCGATTGGATTGTCAGCTACATCCTCGGCGCTCGACCGGTTGCCATATCGGGTGTAGATCGTGCCGTCGGCGTTCATCACCAGAGCGCTGAAGGAGAGATCGAAGTCGTACTGAAACTGCGTCAAGTCCAGTCCGTTGGCCTGCACGAGCCGCACGCGGACGAACTGGTCCATCAGCTTCTTCGTGGCCGAGTCGGGCTTGACGACGTCCTGATCAAGCCCAGCGCAGTGCTCGCACGGGATGCAGCGAATGACGACGAGGATCGGCTTGCCACTCTCCTTCGCCTGCTCTTTCGCAGCGGTCAGGTCGTTGTAAATCCAGTAGCCGTCGTCGATCACGTTTTGGCGGTCATTGCGGACCTTGGTGAGCCGATCCTGGGCGGCAACGGAAAACGGGACGCTAACAACAAGCAGGACAAAGAGAAGCGTTCGCATGAACCGGCTCCGCAGAGGATAATGGCTTGCTTCGCGGTTGGCTGACGGGGACAAGATACGTGGTTTGCCGCAGAAGTTCAAGCAAAAGCCTGCCGCGATAGCGTCGGCTAGCCGCCCGCAGCAGATGGAACCTACAATCAATCGACCTGCCGTTCATTGCCCCACCAGGACCTTCGCATGCAACTCGCTGCACTCGTTCTCCTGTCCGCACAACTGCTTTCGGCGGACGATTCCCTCCCCCTGGGCACGCAGCTCGTCTACCGCGGCAGCATGGTGCCGGTCAAGGACGACGGAATTCCGACCAAAAAAGAGTTCGAGCTGACGCTGGTTGTCAGCGATTCGGCGGCGGATGACCGCCCGGCTGCACGAGGGCAAACGCTCCTCTGGACCCTCGCCGAATCGGGCCGCGGCAGTTGGCTCTGGCTCGATCACTTCGGCGCCTGGGAGGTGAGCGCGCGGACACGCGATGATGGGCAAAGCGGGCCAGCACTGCTTTACGTCCGTGAACAAGGCACAAGCGTGATCCCGCTGCCGGGACTGCTGTTTGCTCGCGAAGGCGAAATCGCGCGGGGCGCAACCTGGACCGAAGGGCGGCTGGAATATCGCGTCGGCGGCGCGAAGGAAATCGCCGATCGCAAGTGCTGGGAGATCGATGTACGCAGTCCCATCGGCCACAAGCGGACACTGCTGGTGGATCAGAATTCTCCGCTGGTGGTGGCGATTCGCGAGACCGTCTTCATCGGTCAAGGCGAGCAGCACGCGGTGGCGCTGGAGCTGGCGGAGGCCAGGTCGCTTGACGCCGCAGCACTCAAATCGGCGGAAGCGGCCTTTGCCGCCGCGATCAAATTGCGCGCAGCCGTCGGTCACAAGCCGCGCAGCGATCGGAGTGAGTTGTCCAATGAACAATTGGCCGCGATCCGCAAGGAATTGCCCGCCCTGGCCAAGGATGCGGCCAAGACGCCGCTGGAAACGGTACTGGCGGCAGCTCAGAAAGATCTCCAGGCGCAGCGCGGCCGGAGTGCCGCCGCGGCTGCGCTGCGGGAGGAGATCGTCGGGAAGGAAGTGGGCAAATTCGCGCTGGCCGATCTGGCGGGCAAGTCCGTGACGCACGACGCGCTGGCGGACAAGGTCACTGTGCTCCACTTCTGGCCGTATCGCGACACGCCGCTGGAAGAGCCGTACGGGCAGGTCGGCTATCTCGACTTCCTGCTGCGCAAGCGGGCCAAGGACCCGGTGCAAATCATCGGCGTGGCGGTCGATGAGCGCGTGGCGGATGAAACGCAGCGCCGCAGCGTGGCCGCCGCCGCGCGCAAATTCCGCGACTTCATGAACCTGGGCTACCCGATCGTCCTGGACGACGGCGCGTTCTTGAAGCGTTTCGGCGATCCGCGCAACGCAGGAGGCAAGCTGCCGGTGTTCGTCGTCATCGGCAAGGACGGTAAGGTGGCCGAATACCGCGCCGGCCTTTACGACGTGACTCCGCAGGAAGGGCTGGCGGAGCTGGATAAGGTGATTGGCAAGTTGTTGGAGTAGTCAGCCCAGACCCGCGACCGCTGTGCCGCTTGATTCAGGCCCGGCGGCTCGCTATCGGGCGTGTAATTGCCAACACCTCCTCGAGCACGGCCCCGTTGGTCGCTATTCCCTCCCCGGCGTGGAACGTGCGGTTCCCCTGCCAGTCGGTAAATGTTCCGCCGGCTTCTTCGACGATCGGCTGCACTGCCGCGCCATCCCACAAGTTCATGATCGGATCGACCATCACCTCGGCCCGCCCCGTGGCCACGAGCAAGTAGCCGTAACAATCGCCCCAGGTTCGCGTGATCGACGCGGCCTTTTGGAGCTGTTCGTAGACTCCTTGTGCGCCGCGGTCGGCAAAGTTGTCGATTTGTGAGGTGACAAACAGCCCGCTGGAAAGTGAGCTTTTGCGGGAGACGTGGACGCGCCGCGGCGTTTCGTTGCCGCGGAAGTGCCATGCCCCGCCGCCTCGCTCCGCATAAATCCCTTCGTCCAGACCCGGGAGGTAAACGAGTCCCACGAGCGATTCTCCCGAATGCTCGACGCCGACCATCGTGCCATACAGTGGAACGCCGCTGATGAAACTCTTCGTGCCGTCGATCGGGTCGAGAATCCAGCGAAAGCCGGAAGTGCCGGCCGCCTCGCCAAACTCCTCCCCCAAAATGGCGTCGAACGGAAAAGCGCCGGCAATTCGCTGCCTTAGAAGCTGCTCGGCGCTCTTGTCGGCAATGGTGACGGGCGACTGATCGGCTTTGCGCTCGATGTCAATTTCGGTTTGAAACCAGTTCAGAGTGAGAACGCCCGCAGCGCGGCCGGCCGTGATCGCCAATTCGAGGCGGCTGGTGAGATCGGCGGCGGAGACCTGGGGAGGAAGCTGGCTCATTCCGACAACGTAGCCCCGCAGCGCCGATTCATCCAGCCGGGGGCGTCGCGCGCGCCAGCACGATCCAAATCTCGATATCCGAAACAGCGAGGAGTCACAACGTTCGCGGGCGCAAACCGATTTTACGAAGTCTCGCTTTTCCCCGCAGACTCGGCCTGCTCCTCCCCGGGCAATTCCGGCGGCTTGAGAAGCTGCGAGAGCTTGATCGCCTCGAGCTGCTTGCGGGTCGAGGTGGTAACGTCCTTGAGCGCCGTCTGAAGCTTGTTCTGTGAATCTTCGGAGAGGCCGGTTCCCATTTCCAGCGTCGCGTCGTACGGCCCTTCGATGGCTTCGATTACTTCCAAGAGCGAGATCTGATCGGCGGGCTTCACCAGCGAGTAGCCGCCGTCAACTCCGCGCGTCGAGCGGAGAATCCCGTGCGTCACCAGATTCCGCAGTATCTGCAGCAGAAACCGCTCTGGCATTTTTCCCTCAGTCGCCAGGCGGCTACAGGGAACCGGCCCCTGGGTTTCGAGCTGCGCCAGTTGCAGGGTAGCGCGAACGGCATAAGCGACGGTGCGGGAAAGTTTCATGATGGCAATCCGCTGAGCAGCGCCGCATTGGACGCTTGGTGCGTTCGGCGCGCCCGCTGCAAAGGTGTAGTGCCTATTGCCACTTCCCGCGGAGAACATCCATCGCGGGATATCGAAATTAAGGTTTGCCTCCAGCCGTCTCGATCCCGTTCATGACCAATCGTTACCGTAAGTCGGCCAACAGTTTAGCGGCGACAGGGCGATTGTCAATCAAATCGCTTGACGATACAGAATTTTACGCATTCAGATGATGCGGGCCTGAACCGGTCGAAATCGAGGTTTGCCTCAGCGGATTCTTATTGAGACTGCATCTTGCCCGAAAGTGGGCTAACCAGTCGCGAATGGCGAGACGGATTGTCGTTAGCAGCGCTATCTAACTGTTTTTGGAGAAATGACTTAGGTTCTCCCTGGACAGCGTTCGATGGACCGCTATGATTGGGTCAGTACCGCTGAGACCGATAGGGCTGCGACCGCAGCCGAAGTCATGAAACCACTCGAGCAAAGGATTGAGAAATATGGATAAGTCCAAAGTGATCGAAAAACTCAACGACTGCCTGCGGCACGAGTGGACCGGTGTCGCTCAATACTCTCAAGCCGGATTTGTGGTCGCGGGACTGTGGCGCGAAGTGTATTCAGCCTTGTTCTTTGATAGCGCCAAAGAATCGTTTGGCCATGCCCGTCTAGTGGGAGAAAAGATTGTCGCCCTCGGGGGGGTGCCGACGGTGGAACGCAATCCGATCAAACAGTCCGAGGATGTGATGGAGATGCTGAATGCCGCCCTGGAGTTTGAAAGCAAGGCGGTGAAGATGTACACCGAGGCCCTGGCATTGGCTGAAGGTGATCGGGCTCTCGTGGTCTGGCTCGAAGACATTTTGAACGAGGAGCAGGACGGAGTGGACAAGCTGCTTCGCATTCTTCGTGACCCGCGGGCGGTGGCGTCTTCGCTGGCCACCGGCAAAGTGGGGTGATTGTCTTCCCGACGCTGCTGGGGGACCGAATTGATGGATCGCCGTGCCAATTCGCAGTAATTGGCGGAGCTGCTTGAAGCCGGCTGTTGAGAGCGTTAAATTCTCCGGATTGTCGTTGTTTTTCGCTCTGCTTTCGCCTTCAATCAGGGGGGATTCTTCATGCGCAGCTTCGCGGTCCTGGTTGGAATTCTGGTTTCGCTCGTTGCAGGCTGTGGCGGATATACTCCTGAAACGGGAGTTACCGTTACGGGAAAGATTGTCAAAGGCGGGCAGCCACTCGTCGCCCCGAGCGTCGACTCGGGAGGCTACCTTCAAATCCAGTTATGTCCGCTCACAGCAAGGCCTGACGGATCGCCGGGCGACGCCGCTGGCGGCGAATACAGTGCGAACGGGACCGTCAAGTTTCAGTATGCGGGGCGAGGTATGCCCCCTGGAAAATACCGGCTGACCGTCGCCCTCAATGATGGAACCAACGATCTGGATGCCTTTCAAGGAAAGTACTCGCTCGAGCAGTCGAAGATGGAAGTGACTGTCCCCGAAAATAAAGTGGGCGGGAGTTACGACTTCGGAACCATCGATTTGGACTCGCCCCCCACTGCCACTCCCTAGGCTTTGCTCGACGTCATCCCCGTATCGGATGATTCGCAGGACCGACACTGCCGTTTATCCCCGCTTTGTCGTTCACAACTGGGAGTAGCTTCCGGCAGCGCAAAATCGTGGATTGGCGGTCCGGCAAAAGAGTTTTCAGAACCTTCAGGAGGCGCGACAGCCCCGACAAATTGGCGGCTGCTTTATGAGTTCCACTGCACTTCGAGTAAACGAGGAACTCACCCATCAAGCTGCCGCTCCAACGCATCCGATCACGCTTGATTGATTTGTCAAAAAATCCCCAGAATTCTCTTGCAGACGCCAAATGGGTTCCTTAGACTGACCCGCGCATCTTGGTGTGCGTGCGCTTGTGTTGCGCACCACCCTTTTATTTTCGTTTTACCCAGATTCTTCTGGGGGAGGGTTCGATGAGGAAACGTTCCGCTTTTACGCTCGTGGAGCTGCTGGTGGTTATCGCCATCATCGGCATCCTCGTGGCACTGCTGTTACCAGCAGTGCAATTCGCGCGGGAATCAGCCCGCAGAATGCAGTGTTCCAACAACCTCAGGCAGCTGGCAACCGCCGTCCACCTTCACCAGGACGGTTTCAGACTGTTGCCGCATGCCGGGTACCATTGGCGAACAGCGCCAATGTACATCAATGGCGAGGTGCAAACGAAAGACCAGCAATGGGCTGGTTGGGGGTTCCAGCTTCTGCCGTATATCGAGCAGTTAGCGCTCCACTCTGGAACCAACAAGAACACGGATTTGGACAGGTCGGTTCAGGCGATTACCACTCCGGTAAATACGTTCTATTGCCCATCGCGCCGCCAGCCCAAGCCCAACCGGGCCTTCACAGCGAATTATGGTCCGACCGGCTGGGCGGGCACGCAGTACTGCTGGGGAACCAATGGCATGAGCTACCCGCACGCCCAGACAGATTATGTCTCGGCCTATGTCGATCCGGCCAACGCTGGAATCGACACGACTGTTTTCCCACAGTTTTTTGTTCCCACCGGCAACAACTTCGTCCAGCGCAGCGGTGCCATGGTGCGGATTATCCTGGAGACAAATCCCACCAGCACGCCTCCGCAAGTTCGACTCGGAATGATCGGGATGGAGGGGCTGCTGGACGGCACGACGAACGTCCTGTTGTTCGGCGAAAAGCGGGTGAGCATTTCCAACTTGGGTGACAACCAGTCGCATGACAACGAGGGATATACCTCCGGCTGGGACCAGGACATTCTGGCCAACGCGACCAAGAAGCCGCTTCCCGACCTCCGCGTAGGCGCCATTCCCTCGAACGACTTGCGGTTTGGCTCTTCGCACCCGGGCGGCTTCAACATCGCTCTGGGCGACGCTTCGGTGCGTTTCCTGAGCTATAACGTTGATCAGTTGACGCTCCATCGCTACGGCTACCGCAACGATGGCGAGCCTGCCAACTTGGATGACACCAGGTAATTGCGGTCGCAAGTCCTTGTTTTCGGAAGTTGAGTAACACTTTCCCGGCGAGATTCATCTCGCCGGGTTTTTTTTGCGCATCCCGCCGCGCGTTGAGACCGACCATTTCGGCCTGCGTCAGCTAACGCCAACGACTGCCTTGACGACACCCGTCTCCGGCTCCAAGTATTGCGGAAATTCAGCGGGCAGCCGTTCGAGCGTCGTGCGGTGCGTGATCCACCGCCGCGTGTCGATCCGACCCCCTTCGATCAGCCCGATGATTGCCGAAAAATCCTCGGGGAGTGCGTTGCGCGTGCAAACCAGCGTTCCCTCGCGCCGGTGAAAATCACTGTGGGTGAAGCGGATTTCCTCTCCGGTGATGCCGACGTAAACCAGCCGTCCGCCGTGGGCGACCAGGCTGAAGGCGGCGGACATCGAGCCGGGACTGCCGGTGGCGTCGAGGACGACGCTGGGCAGATTGCCGCTGGCCAGGCTGCGCAGTTCGTCGGGCGTGCGAGCCGACGGCTCGAGCGTTTGGACCGCCTGAAACATTTGCCGGACGAACGCTAGTCTCGGGCGGCACTTGTCCATCACGATCATTTGCGCGCCGCTGAGCCGCACGAATTCGAGCACCGCCAAACCGATAGGGCCAGCGCCGATGACAAGACAAACATCGTCTTCCGCCACTTGTCCACGCTGCACCGCGTGGCGGCCAATCGCGAGCGTTTCCACGAGAGCAAGCTGCTCGTACAGAAGTTTCGTCGCTGGATGCAGCTTGCGTGCGGGTACGACGATCTTCCGCCGCATCCCGCCGTCGCAGTGGACGCCGAGCACTTCGAGCTTCTCGCAGCAGTTCGGCCGCCCCTTGCGGCTGGCGAAGCTGTTTGGGTCGTCGATGTAGGGCTCGACCGAGCAACGGTCGCCGACCTTGACGCTGGTCACACCCTCGCCAACGCCAATCACTTCCACGCCCAGTTCATGCCCTAGGATCCGGGGATACTTCACGAAGGGCATTTTCCCCTGCCAGGCCGCCAGGTCAGTGCCGCAAATGCCGACAGCATGGACGCGGACGAGGGCCTCGCCAGGGCCGGGTGGCGGCGGCTCAGGTTGCTCGATCAACCGGAACTCGCGGGGGGCGGAAAGCTCTAGAGCGTGCATGGGCTACTGTGGGAATGACCAATGACCAAGCACCAATGACCAATGGAGCATCGATAATCAGTCCTCATTGGTCATTTGAACTCCGCCGGCATATCCGGCTGCTGCCAAGCGCTCATGCCGCCGTCCACTAGCAGCATCTGACCGTGGACGTGCCAGGCGTCGTCGCTGCACAGATAGACCGCGCCGCTGCCGCAGACGTCGCTACCGGGGACCTGGTGGTTGGGGGTGTGCAATTCCATCCAGCGGCGGAAACGCTCGTCCTTGTCGATGACGCCGGTCAGCGGTGTGCGGACGAGCCCCGGCGCCAGACCGTTGACGCGAATCCCCAGCGGCGCGAGCTCCACGCACAGCGTCCTGACCATCATCTCCACGGCGCCTTTGGACGTGTCGTAAGCGGAGTGCGTGGGCTCGGCCAGGCGCCCGTTGATCGAGCCGATCATCAGCACGCGGCCGGCGATTTTTTTCTCCATCCAGTGGCGGGCGAACCGCTGCGTCAGAAAAAAGGCCGAGAAAACATTCAGCCGCATCGTCCGCTCAAATCTTTCGTAGTCCATCTCCAGAAATGGCACGTCGCTATAGTTGCCGGCATTGTTGACCAGGATGTCGATGGCCGGGTTGGCGGCAATCGCCTTGATGAACGTTTCTTCGACGGCCGCCGTCGTCGGACCGGATAAATCGCTCGTAATCAGTGGCGCAGGCGTTCCGCCTGCCAGAAGCAGATCCGAGACTGGCGAGACGCCTGCCCCACGGCCGTGGAGGACCACGCTGGCCCTGGCCCGCACAAAAGCCTCGGCAATCGAGCGGCCGACCCCTTTCGTCGAGCCGGTGATGAGGGCTGAATGACCGGCGAGGTCGATCATAGATCGGTACCCAGTTCCAGCTCGCTATGAATTACGCCGGTGGTCAATTCGATGTGTTTGACCCGCTCGCGAAGCTTTGCCACCTCGCTGCGGAGCTGTGCCACTTCGAGCTGAAGTTCGCTGAACATGTCGCGGGTCACTCGTGGCGCAGGCGTCTCGCTTGCCGCGGCGGAATTTGGCGACGATGCGACGCCTGCCCCGCTGTGCCCTGCCGTCTGCGCCTTCAGCTCCGCCAGTTCCCGCTCCTTGTAAAGATTGTGCGACACGACCTGCCCGCGGCCAGGCGGCGACAATTCGATCATCAGCCCTTTGGCCAGCAGCGAATCGACGATGGGCTTAAGCGCCGCCAGGTCGGGGATCGTGCCCATGCGCGCAGAGCGGCCGCGCAGCTCACCCAGAGATTGCTCGCCGCGCAAGAGCAGCTCGGTCATCACGGCAGATTCGAGATTCTCCAGCCCGAGCCATTCATAGGCGTGGTGGCGATACTTGGCCACCCTCCCCTGCCCTTGCACCTCGGTCACGACGCCCATGGCACGCAATTCCTCGAGCACCTGCTCGACGTCCTCGGGGGACAACTCCATGACCGGCTCGCGATTGCTCTTCTGATTCGAGCCGGCCACGATCGCGTTGAGCGTCATTGGATAGGCGTCGGGAGTGGTCTTCGCCTTCTCAATCAGCACCCCCAGCACTCGTCGCTGACGCGAGCTCAGTGGCTGCCATTTCTTTTCGGGCGAATTCGCGGCGGAAATTGGATTTTCGCTCATGTTGACTTTCACAGCAAAGGCCTGACGGCAATCTACGGCTGTGCGGGCGCTGCGGCAAGGTACCGGCGTTGCAGTCCTGGCAGCGCTTGTTAGAACACATACTGACCCTGGCGTTAGCGCGGGATGAACTTACCCAGGGTCGGCGTGGGAGAGTGGTCGTCGAGTGCCTTCGCCTGGGCTTCCGGTTTGCATATCATCACTAGGAGCATCCATGCCCCTCGATCGACCTCTGGCCGGCAAACGGATCCTGATCTTCGTCGGCGGTACTTACGAAGACCTCGAGCTGTGGTATCCCAAGCTGCGGCTGATCGAGGCGGGCGCGGACGTCGTGGTCGCCGGCGACAAGGCGCGACAGAAATACGATGGGAAAAACGGCTATCCGTGTGTCAGCGACGCATCGATCGCCGAGATGAATGCCGCTGACTTCGACGGCGTCGTCGTTCCCGGAGGCTTCATGCCCGACAAGCTGCGGCGCGATCCACACGTGCTCAAGCTGGTCCGCGACTTCGCGTCCGCTGGCAAGCTCGTGGCTGCCATTTGCCACGGCGGCTGGATCCCCATCTCGGCCGGGGTCTACCGCGGCGTTCGCGTCACCGGCTCGCTGGGAATCAAGGACGACCTGGTCAATGCCGGGGCGATCTGGGAAGACGCGCCGGTCGTGGTCGATCGGCACTTTGTCTCCAGCCGCAAGCCGGACGACCTGCCGGACTTCTGTCGCGGAATTTTGCAGGTGATGACGTAGGACAGGTTTTCAACCTGTCCTGAAATGAACGCCAGCTACGACCTGAAGAAATTGGGACGGGTTGGAAACCTGTCCTACGAGGGATGTCCATCGAACTTTCACCCGACCTTGCCACGCGCCACTGGGACGAACTTGCCCAGCGGATTACCGAGTTTCTATCGGCGTGGGACGAGCGCGTCGCGCCGCCGCTGGCGGCGCATCTGCCGGCCGAGCCGGCGGCTATTCGGCGGCTGACGCTGATCGAGCTGATCAAAGCAGACCTGGAGCAGCGCCTGCGGCGGGGGTTGGCGCGGCGCATCGAGGATTATGTCGCGGAATTTCCGGAATTGCTCTCCGGCGGCGAGCCTCCCGTGGACCTGATCTACGAGGAACTACACATCCGCCGCGCAGCCGGCCAGGAAGTGCACGCCCGCGAGTACTTCGAGCGATTTCCCGGCTGCCGCGATGGGCTCGTCAAGCTGCTGGGCGACGGTTTGGCCGTGTCCTCCGCCATGTTCGCGGCATTTCAAACCGACCGGCACACGTCCAGCGGCCGGCTGGCCAATGCCGTGGCCGACAGAAAGCCGTCGCGCTGGCTGGGGCAGTTTGCCGCCGGCGATCAGCTCGACGATTTTGACCTGCTCTCGGATCTGGGCCGCGGCGCGTTTGGGCAGGTGTTCCTCGCGCGGCAGCGGTCAATGCAGCGGCTGGTCGCCCTGAAGATCTCGGCCGAGCGCAGCGACGAACCGCAGACGCTGGCCCAGCTCGACCATCCGCACATCGTCCGCGTCTACGATCAGAAATCTCTCGAAGAAAAACGGCTGCGGCTGCTCTACATGCAGTACGTTCCGGGCGGCACGCTGGCGGACGTCATCGGCCAAGCGCGGCAAACGCCGCCGTCGTCCCGCAGCGGGGCTCAACTCCTGGCCGCCGTCGATGCCGCCATGCAGCGGGCGGGTCAGGTGGTGGACGAAGCTGCGGTGTGGCGCAGAAACGTCGCCGCGGCAACCTGGCCGCAAACCGTCTGCCGGATCGGAATGCAGCTTGCCCTGGCCCTCGATTATGCCCACCGCCAAGGGGTGCTGCACCGCGACGTGAAGCCGGCCAACGTTCTGCTCTCGGCCGACGGATCGCCCAAGCTGGCCGACTTCAACATCAGCTTCGGCTCGCACGTTTCCGGCGCCACTCCGGCGGCCTACTTCGGCGGCTCGCTGGCCTACATGTCCCCCGAGCAGCTTGAAGCCTGCGACCCAAAGCACCCGCGTAAGGCGGACGAACTTGATGGCCGCAGCGATCTCTTTTCGCTGGCGGTGCTGCTGTGGGAACTGTTGTTCGGATTTCGCCCATTTGCCGACGGCCAGCTTGAGTCAGGCTGGGACGACACGCTCCAAAGCATGGCTGCCCGCAGACGGGAAGGCCAGATCGAGGATCCGCCCGACGCGCTCGATGCCGATCCCGTTGCCCGCCGGATCCAGCAGGTGCTCAGGAAAGCTTTGTCCTACGATCGCGGCCAGCGGCAGCCCAGCGGCACCGTCCTGGCGCGCGAGCTGATGCTCTGCCTGCACGGCGCAAGCTGGGAGATGTTCCAGAATTTCGGCGGCGGATTTTGGAAGCTGGCGGGCCGCCGTCCGCTCGCGACGCTGGTGGCCGTCAATCTGATTCCCCACCTCTTTGCCGGCGCCTACAACTACTTCTTCAATCAGGCGACGATCATGGGGGCAGGCAGCGGCACGCCGGACGAGGTTAAAGCGTATTTCGATACCGTGGCGGTCATCGTCAACGGCATCGCTTTCCCGCTGGGAGTAATCCTGGGGGTTGGTTTCGCGTGGCAACTCATGACCACGCTGCTGCGCACCCGGCACGGCGAGAAGGTCCCGTCCGAGCAGCTTACCTGGGCGCGGCGCCGCGCCCTGTCCATCGGCTGGATCATCGCCGCCATTGGCGTCGGAGAGTGGCTGGTGGCCGGCATCGTCTTTCCCATGCTGCTGCACCTGCTGGCCGGCAGCTTCTCCCCGCGCGGCTACCTCCACTTCTTCCTGTCGCTGGCCGCCTGCGGTCTGATTGCCGCGGCATTTCCCTACCTTGGCACGACGCGGCTGGCCCTGCGAGTTATTTATCCTGGGTTGCTCGTCAATAGCACGCCGGACGCACGCGAGGTAAGGCAGTTGCACGGCATCCCCCAGCAAGCCGGCTGGTATCTGTTCCTGGCGGCAGTCGTGCCGCTCATCGCCGTCGGTCTTGTGATCGTGACCGTGGACGAGGGGCGGTTCTGGTCGGGGCTGCTGATCGTCTCCGGCGTGGCGGCGCTGGTGGCTGCGTACTTCACTTACCGTGGAATCGCCAGCGACGTCGAGGCCCTGACGATTGCCACGCGACCGATGGAGACGCTGAGCACGTTTGGAACGTCGAGCGAGTCGTTTGAGGCGTAGCGTGGGGCAGGCGTCTCGCCTGCCTTGTCATCACCTATTCCCTCGCCTGTTCAAAGTAAAACACCCCGCGCTTGTTCGCCACGATGATGTCCTGAAGGCCGTCGTTGTTCATGTCATGGACCTCGAAGGCTGTGCCGACGCCGCTGTCGCGGTCGATGACGTGCTGCGTCCATTCCGGCTTGCCGTCTTTGCGGGACAGCTCATACCAGGCGATGACCGCCGGCTCATCTTCTCCTGGATCGCGGCCGTTGTGGGCGTAGTAGCGTTTGCCGGTGACGAAATCAGGCAGGCCGTCGCCATTGATGTCGGTCAGCACCAGCGAGTGAGTCTGGGCGATCGACGTGTCGATCTCATGCGTTTTCCACTGATTATCGGGAAGCTGCTCGTACCACCAAATGCCGCGGCGGTGGGCGGAGCTGCCGAGGACGTCGTTGTCCCCGTCGCCGTCGAAGTCGTAGACGTACATCTGGGCCTGGGCCTCGCCGAAGGGGGCCTGGTGGAAGGGCCAGGGTTGTAGGCCGTCGCTCCGCGACGTGCCATTTTGGCTCGCGACGGAGTCTCGGCCTACGTTTTCCCACCAACCGTTTGGCACCACCAGGTCGTCGCGGCCGTCCTTGTTGACATCGCCGATCCCCAGGCCGTGGTAGAAGGCCTGGATCTTTACTTCTCCCGGTTGCGAGACGCGCTGGGTGCGCCATTCGACGAGCGGATTTTCGCTCGGCCGCGCCAGGCAGAGCCGCTCGGTGCCGTCGCCGAAAACAAGCTCGCGCTTGCCGTCCTTGTCCACGTCGAGATACTGCGGGCTTTCGTCGTTGGTGACTTTGACCATCATGTTCCGGGCCCACTCGCTGCCGTCAAGCCCCGGGTTCTTGAACCACCAAGTCGGCCGGCCTGGGAAATCGACGACGATCAAGTCCTGCCGCCCGTCGCCGTCCACATCCTCGGCCCAGTTCATGAACGTGTCGCTGTAGACGGTCTTCAGGAACTGCTTGGGCTCGGCCAGCACATTGTGCCGTTTCCACTCGCCGCCGTTCTTTTCGGGCGCTTCAAACCACACGCTGCCGGCGGCAATATCGAGCCGGCCGTCGTTGTTGAAGTCGCCATAGCCGCCTCCTTCGCTGCGGAAGCTGCCGTTCAAGTCTTCGAGCACCGTTTTCTTGAACGTGATCTTTTGGCCTTCCTCCAGCGGCAGGCTCGTGGGATACGGGCTTGTCGTTTCGATGCCGGGCAGGAGCGTCAGCTTGAGGTTCTTGAACCTGACCTCGGTCTTGCCACCGGAGTGAAGTTGGAGGGCGATGATGCCGCGGCGGGCGCCGGCGGGATCGTCGAGGTCCACGCACTTCTGGCCGTTGATCCAGGTCTGGGTGCGGCTGCCGACGCAGACGATCTCGTAGCGGTTCCAGTCGCCGTTCTTCACGTGCGCTTCGCCGCTCTTGTCCCAGAGAAGGGCCCGGCCGTGCTCTTCGTAGAGCTTT
>DASRJP010000094.1:0-8202 GCA_035649415.1 Pirellulaceae bacterium
GGCGACATTCACGGCTGCTCACAGGCGCTGGACGCACTGCTCGGCGCGATTGGGCCGGCCGCCGACGACACGATCGTGGCGCTGGGTGACTACGTGGACCGCGGGCCGGACAGTCGCGGCGTCGTTGAGCGGATGTTGGCACTGGCCAAAGAGTGCCGACTTGTGCCGCTCATGGGCAACCACGAGGTGATGCTGCTGGACTGTATCGAGCGGGGGTACGCCGATCCCGCCTGGCTGACCTACGGCGGAAAGGAAACGCTGGAAAGCTACGGCGGTGGGCTGGAGAAAATTCCGCCGCAGCATCTGGCGTTCTTCCGCGGCCTATTGCCGTACTTCGAGACCGATACGCACATCTTTCTCCACGCCAATTATCAGTACGACATGCCACTGGCGGAGCAGCCCGCCTATCTGCTGTTTTGGGAGCATTTGCACCTCAGCCTCCCGCCGCGCCATGAGAGCGGAAAAACTGCCATCGTGGGCCACACGTCGCAAAAGTCTGCCGAGGTTCTCGACCTGGGACACGTCGTCTGCATCGACACTTTCTGCCACGGCGGCGGCTGGCTGACGGCACTCGACGTGGACTCAGGAAAGGTCTGGCAGGCAGACAGGGCGGGGCAGTTGCGTGGGGATTGAGACGCCGATTCAGCTCCGAAGTGCCGGTCACTTGGGACTTTGCGCCATGGCCAAAATGCAAGGTAGGCTTATATGGGCAACTGTAATTCCTACCCTGTAGTTTTTGAGTCACTGACAACCATGTTCCCCATCCCCTGGCGACCGCATTCCGACGCCCAGTACATCGAGCAATTGCGCCGGACCGTGGCTTTATGGGACCGGTTTCGCCCGTTCGTCGTCGTGGTGTACGTCGCGATGTTGGGCACGTTTGCCTGGGCCGTGACGCGCGGCGCCCAGTTCCTCGTGGGAATGGCGCGGCCCGCTGACGCACCTTGGCCGTTCTTTGGTTTCGTCGCGGGAGCGCTCCTCGGCGTCGTCGTCGGCTGGGTGTTTCACTTTCTCATTTTTAGCCTGTCGCGGGGACTACTCGGATTTCGTGCCGAGCGCTTGCTGGTCCGGTATCACGATTCACTTGCTGGCGCCAAGGGAAGCAGCGCGGCGGACGCCAGAAACTGAATCGGCCACGCTCGCCACTGCCAGATCCTGAAACCAGCAGCCGCTCCGCAGCACCTGGCTGCGCAACTCAATATCCAGCGGGTCCTTGAAAAGCGGGCCACTTGTGACGAGGGTGTGGAATTCCCCGTTTTCGCCGCAGGCGTCAATGCCGACGCTTGCCAGCTCACCGGCCACTTCGCGGTCGAGAACGCGGCCCAGCCAGCGGCGGTCCATGATTCCCTCCCGCGTCACCACGATCCGGCACTCAAAGCCCTCCTTACAGAATTCCTCGAGCAAGGCGAGCCGGTCTTGTTGCCACAGGGGTAGCACGGCCGTCAGGCCGGCCTGAGCGCAGACGCTCTCTTCCCATTGGCGATGCCGCGGGATGTCGATGTCGCCGAAAACGGCCGCTGTAGCGCCAGCCTCTCTGGCCTCGCACAACAAATCGACTAGCGCCGGCTCGTACTGGTCCCAGGTTGCCGCCCGCGTCACCAGCGGCACGCCGATTGCCGCGGCCTGTGCCGCCAGGACGGCGCGAGACAGGCCGTGCGAGCGCGAGCGATGGCCGTCTTCGGTGAACATGGTGGCCAGTCCGCGGACGACGGCCCCCGCCTGTACGGCCCGCCATAGCGCGAGGCAAGAGTCCTTGCCGCCGCTCCAGGAACAGACGATCGGGACTCCTTCCATCGAATGTTCCTATTTGACCGGAGCCGGCGCCAGCGCGGGTGTTGCGAGTGCCGGCCAGCGCCGCGCGAGCAACTCCCAGCCGCCGAACATCACGCCACAGTACACGAGGTTGCCTGCCAGCATGTTCATGGCAAACGGCAATGCCGCCACGTAGCACGCCAACAGCCCGGCAGGCGTTTGCGGGTAGCGTGTGCTGCCGAGCCAGACGTGGAAGTTGGAAAGGAGAAAGAACATGACCGACGCGCCAATGGCAGCGGCCGTGACGCGGCCGAACGTCACCCTGTTGCGCAGCGTCATGCCAATGAGCACGGTCAGCGCGAAAAAGTGATACTTCATCGTCGTCACACCCCAGCCCTGATTGCCGTAGAGGACTAGATACAAAACCACATCGCTGATGAATAGCGCCGCAAGGGGCACCAGAAAGGCGGCCCAGGCCCGGAGAAAGTAGGCGCCGCCAAACAGGCACATGGCGCCGATCGGCGTGAAGTTCCAGGGATGCGGAATGACCCGCGCCGCTGCGGCACAGGCGATCATCGCCACGAGGGACATGGCACGGGGATTGAACATATACGTGTTCCTCCAAGGTAAGTGTCAAACGGGTGGAACGGCGTCAGCCGTTACTGCCGCCAGCGATGCATCGCCCGCCGCGACGACGTCGATGTAATACCTCCCGTCGCGGCAGACGACCTGGCCCAGTTCGATCTCCAGCGGCGTTTGAAAAATCGGCCCGCCATACACGAACGAGTGGTACTCGCCGTTTTCTCCGCACGGATCGACCTCTGGCGGCAGGTCGCGCAGCAAATCCTCGTCGATCCGCCGGCCGACGAACGAGCCGTCCAGTCGCCGGCCATCGACGCAGCACAGGATCGCCTTGAACCCCAGCGCGATGAACGACTCGACCAGCTCGCGCGTGTCGCGGCCCCAGATTGGAAAGACGCCGCTCATGCCCAGCCGGGCCAGGTTCCGCTCGCGATAAGCCCGCAAATCCGCCAAAAACAGGTCGCCGTGGGCGACATGCCGGATCTGCTGATTCACGTAACGGGTCAGGTGCTGACCGACCAGCTCTTCATAAACGGCATTCGTGCACGGCCCGCCGCTGGACGGCAGTCGCAGCCAGTCCAGCGGCAGACCGATCGCCTGCGCCTGCATGGTTAGCAGCTCCTCGCGAATGCCGTGGTGGCTGACGCGGCGGAACTCGTCCGAGACGCTGGTGAGCAGCCGCTCGACTTTCCAGGCGGGATCGCGCAGCAGCTCGTACAGCGCCATGGCGCTGTCCTTGCCGCCGCTCCAGGAAAGGACGAGAGGGATGGGGCGATTCATGGTCAGTGCGAGCTAATAGGCGCGATACGCTTCGACGCTTTGGTCGCTCGCGTAGCCAACGTGCCGCTGCGCTCGCAATTGGTTGGCATCGGCGGGCCAGTGGCTTGGCGACGGGACGAATTCCTCGACTTTCGCCTCGACGTGCCCGTCCAGATACGAAATGTTGGACACATTGCCGCCGTGCCGGAACTGGGTGAACGGGGCCGCCGAGGGATCTTGCGGACCGAGGATGTAGAAATTTTCCGTGATCCGTAGCACGGGATCGCCCGACCATGGCAGAGAAATGCGTGCCGAGTCGGTGAACGCGATCGTGCGGCTAGTGGCCGGGAACTGCGCCAGCGTCGTGGTAATCATCGTCGGCGGCGCAGGCCAGTTGGAAAAATCCACACGGCCGATGTTCATGTTGTAGCCATAGCCGCCGGTTTTGCCGTTGTAAAGCAGCTCGACGTTGACCATGGAGGGGCAGTGCTGGATTTCCTTGCTGTTCTCGAGGTAGGGCCCAATCAACCCGCGCTCGATGCGCACGGTCTTGGCGGCGTAGTCCACTTCGCCGAACCAGGTGATCTGCGTTGGCCACGTGGAGGGAAGGTTCGTAGGCGGGAGCACGCGTACCGAATCGTGGTAAAGGAGCACCGCCAGCGTGTTCTGCTTCAGCGAGTTGGCACATTGCGTCCGCCGCGCCGCCTCGCGGGCGAACTGCACCGCCGGCAAGAGCAGCGCAATCAGAATCCCGATGACGGCAATGACGACGAGCAATTCGATGAGGGTGAAACCTGGGCGCGCAGCACCGCGCCCGGCAGACAGAAACCGAGCCATAACCAGCTCCTCGTGGCAAGGCCGGAGAATCCGGCGTCAAAGCGTCGGCCGCAGCAGAGCCAAAAGTGCGCCGGGCTGGTTTTTCCGCGAGCGACTCGCCTGCCGCGACGAATGCCGCGGATGGGAGCAGCGCGCTTACCAGCAACCAGCGCGGCCTTCTTTGTCTCCGCAAGAAGCCTTCGCCTATGTGACAATCAAGGCAGGTCTTCTGGCTTCCGGATCAGTCTACTGGCCGCGCCTTCCCGCGTGTTTGTCAGGCGACCAGGTGGTCGCACGCGACAGACATTGGCAGTGGCTTTGTTCGGCGTTCGTCCCCGGTTACAGCGGCGGGACCGCAACGGATTTGCACCGTTTTCCCTATTCTTCCCGGGCGCTACAAGCGGCCGGGACACCTTGCGTCAGGGTGGGAAGTCTAACGCGCAGTGGTGGACTGTCAAGCGACCGACAGTTGGCTACGAACGTGTGCCAGTACTCTGGAGCCAATGCATTGGACCACTGTCGCCGCGTGGGCTAAGATCGCAGGCCGTGGGGTCGCCAAAGTCCGCCAGGAGTTGACATCATGATTCGCTTTGGCAAATGGTTTCTCGCGCTCGGCATCGCCGTCGGTCTCCATTCGCATTTGCTGGCGGACACGCCGGACGGTTTGTGGAGCTCATCGGGAAGTAAGGGTGCCGTCGCCTCCGGCTCGCGCGAGGCGACGGACGCCGGCCTGGCGATGCTGCAAAGCGGCGGAAATGCGGCCGATGCGGCCGCTGCGACGATCCTGACGCTGTCGGTGACCGATTCCGGCAATTTTTGCTTCGGCGGCGAGGTGCCGATCATCGTCTACGACCAGCAGCGCCATAGCACCGAGGTGCTCAGCGGCCAGGGGTGCGCGCCGCGGCTAGCCACGCGGGAGCACTTTGCCGCGAAAGGAGCGATGACTACCAATGTGGAGACGGCGGCAGTCCCCGCCGCCCTGGATGCCGTGCTGACGCTGCTCGATCGGGCCGGCACGCGTTCGTTTGCCCAGGCCTCCGGCGCAATGCTGCGAGTTCTCGATCGCCACGAGAAAGACTGGCACGCGAATCTGGCAGCGACAGTCCGCCGACTAATCGACGCCGAAAAAGTTGCCGGCGGCGACCGCCGCCGCGGACTGCGGATGGTGGCAGACTATTTCTATCGCGGACCGCTGGCGCGAGAAATCGACGGCTGGTCGCGCGAAAACGGCGGCTTGTTGCGATTCACCGATCTGGCCACGCATGTCACGCGAGCCGAAGACCCGGTCACGATCGATTACCGCGGCTACACGATTTGCAAATGCGGGCCGTGGACGCAGGGGCCGTTTCTGCTGCAAACGCTGCGGCTGCTGGAGCCCACCGACGTCAAGTCGCTGGGGCACGACAGTCCCGACTACATTCACCTCGTCACCGAGGCAATGAAGCTGGCGCTGGCCGATAGAGACACGTACTACGCCGATCCGCTGTTTGCGGATGTGCCAGTGGCGCAATTGCTCTCCAAGGACTATGCCGACGTTCGGCGGCCGCTAATCGATCCCAAGCGGGCGTCGCTCGTGCTTCGTCCCGGTGACCCGCGCGGCAGGAAAGCAGAACGTGCGCCGCTTGCCGTCCCGATGGCAAACAAAGCGGCGGCCAATGACACAACGACCTGCCTGGCCGCCGATCAGTGGGGCAATGTAGTGGCCGCCACTCCCAGCGGCTGGGGGGGCGCGATGGCGGGAAAGACCGGAGTGCAGCTTGGGACGCGCCTGATTTCGCTCAACACGTGGGCCGATCACCCCAACTGCATCGAGCCGGGCAAGCGACCGCGGATCACACTGACGCCAACGCTGGTGCTCAAGGATCAAAAGCCCGCGCTCGCCATCAGCGTTGCCGGCGGCGACCTCCAGGACCAGGTCTCGATCCAGCTTTTGCTCAACTGCGTGGACTTTGGTATGACGCCAGAGCAGGCAGTCGTCGCTCCACGATTCTGCACCAATCACCACATCGGCTCGTTCCGCCAGACTCCGGCAGCACTCGGAAGCCTCTCTGTCTACGAGCAGGTTGGCGAAAAAACGATTGCCGACCTGGCGGCTCGGGGCCATCTGGTAAAAGGGACAAAGGGTCCAATCGCCAGTCCCTGCGTGCTGAGCCGCGACGAGGCAACGGGAAAGTGGCAGGCCGCCGGCGATCCGAAAGCTGGCCGTCACGCGGCGGCCTATTGAGCTGGCTTTCGTCCGTTTGACACTCGCCGGTAAGGGGCGCTAGAATCGCCGGTTCGCCCGCCAGCCGGGCGACTGGTGCGGCAATTCAAGGGAATCTTGTTGCCACGTCCAGTGCGGTTCTCTCCTCGCAACAACAAGTGACCATGTCCACCGGCATTGATACCGTGATGCACGAAGAGCGGCTGTTCCCGCCCAGCCGCGAGTTTGCCGCCAAGGCAATCATTCCCTCGATGCAGGCGTATCAGGAGCTGTACGACCGAGCGAGGCAGGATCCGGAAAAATTCTGGGGCGACCTGGCGAAACAGGAGTTGCACTGGTTCCGTCCGTTCGGCAAGGTCCTCGAGTGGAACGAGCCGTTCGCCAAGTGGTTCGTCGGCGGCAAGACAAACGTTTCCTACAACTGCCTCGACGTTCATCTAGCATCCTGGCGGCGCAATAAGGCGGCGATGATCTGGGAAGGGGAGCCGGGCGACCAGCGGACCCTCACCTACCAGCAGCTTCATCGCGAAGTGTGCCGGTTTGCCAATGCGCTTAAGACCTTGGGCCTCAAGAAAGGGGACGTCGCCACGCTCTACATGCCGCTGATTCCAGAGCTGGCGATCGCCATGCTGGCCTGCGCACGGATCGGCGTGGTGCACAGCGTCGTCTTCGGCGGATTCTCAGCCGAGGCGATTGCCGACCGCAACAACGACGCCAAGGCGAAATGCGTGATTACTGCCGACGGCGGTTGGCGGCGCGGCAAGCTGTTGCCGCTGAAAGCCACGGTCGATGAAGCGCTGGCCAAATCGCCGACCGTGCAGCACTGCGTCGTCTTCAATCGGGCTGGTAACAACCCGCCGATGAAGTCTGGCCGCGACCACTGGTGGCATGAGCTGGTGAAAACCGCCCCGGACCAGTGCCCGGCGGAATCGCTCGACAGCGAAGACACGCTGTTCATCCTCTATACCAGCGGCAGCACCGGCAAGCCCAAGGGAATTCGCCACACGACGGCCGGCTACAACTTGTACGCCAAGAAGACCTTCCAGTGGGTCTTCGACTATCGCGACGAGGACATCTTTTGGTGTACGGCCGACATCGGCTGGGTCACTGGCCACACCTACATCGTTTACGGCCCGCTCTCCGCCGGTGCGACGAGCGTGATGTACGAGGGAGCGCCGAACTGGCCCGCCGAGGACCGCTTTTGGGACATCATCGAGCGGCACAAGGTCAACATCCTCTACACGGCGCCGACCGCCATCCGCGCGTTCATCAAATGGGGCGACCACCACGTGGACAAGCACGACCTGTCGAGCCTGCGCCTCTTGGGCACGGTCGGCGAGGGGATCAATCCCGAAGCCTGGATGTGGTACCACCGCAAGATCGGCGGCGAGCGCTGCCCCATCGTCGATACCTGGTGGCAGACCGAGACCGGCGGCATCATGATGACCCCGCTGCCCGGTGCGATCCCCACCAAGCCCGGCTCCTGTACCAAGCCGCTGCCGGGAATTATCCCGGTGATCCTAGACGAGACACACAAACCTGTCGGCAAGAACACTGGCGGCATGCTCTGCATCGCCAAACCGTGGCCCGGCATGCTCCGGGGAATTTGGGGGGACGACGAGCGGTACGTGCAGCAATACTGGACCAAAGTGCCGCACCACTATCTCACCGGTGACAACGCCCGCATCGACGACGATGGCTACTACTGGATCATGGGGCGGATCGACGACGTGATCAAAGTCAGCGGCCACCGCTTGAGCACGATCGAGGTGGAAAGCGCCCTGGTGAGCCATCCGCTCGTGGCAGAAGCTGCCGCCGTCGGCCGGCCGCACGAAATCAAGGGGGAGGCGATTGCCGTCTTTGTCACGCTCCGCGGCGGCACTCCGGACGACAAGCTGAAGACGGACCTCAAGGCGCATGTCCGCAAGGAGATGGGTGCGCTGGCCGAGCCCGACGACATTCGCTTCACCGCCGCGCTCCCCAAGACCCGCAGCGGCAAGATCATGCGCCGCCTGCTGCGCGACGTGGCGGCGGGCCGCGACCTCCGTGGCGACACCTCGACGCTCGAGGACCTCTCCGTGATCGCCAAG
>DASRJP010000095.1:0-9085 GCA_035649415.1 Pirellulaceae bacterium
TGTGGTCGCAGGAGGAGATCAATGGCGCTCTGGTGCGGCTGGCCCGCGAAGGCAAGACAGTCGCCCGCTTGAAGGGAGGAGACCCCGTCGTCTTCGCCCGCGGTGTGGAGGAGATCGAGGCTCTAACTGCCGCCGGCATTCCCTTTGAGATTGTCCCTGGCATAACGGCCGCGCTGGCCGCCGGCAGCTACGCCGGCATTCCGATCACGCATCGAGAGTTGGCGTCCGCAGTTGCCCTGGTCGCCGGCCACGAGGACGGCGGGAAAGAGGGCCCGCCGCTGGATTACGCCAGGCTGGCCGCGTTTCCCGGCACGCTCGTGTTCTATATGGGGGTGACGACAGCGGCCCGCTGGTCGGCGGCGCTGATCGTCGCGGGGAAACCGCCGCAGACGCCCGTGGCGGTCATCCGCCGCGTGAGTTTTCCCGATCAGAAAACATGGCAAACGACGCTGGGCGAGGTGGCGGCATTCGTTGCGCGGACGAAGCTCCGGCCGCCAGTGATTTTTGTCGTGGGCGAAGTGGCTTCACTGGCGCCAACATTGTCGTGGTTCGACAAGCGGCCGCTGTTTGGACAGTCGGTGCTGGTGACGCGGCCGATCGTAGTCCGCCGCTGGGCGGCAGGACAGATTCCGCCCGATGACTTTGCGGCTCGGCTTTCCGAACTCGGGGCAGAAGTGCTCTGCCAGCCCGCCATCGAAATCCGTCCGCCGGATGACTGGTCGGCGGTCGATGCGGCACTCGCCCGGCTGCGCGAGTTCGACTGGCTGGTGTTTTCCAGCGCCAACGGCGTCGATTCGCTGTTGGGTCGGCTGCTTCAAAACGTCGTAGGCACACTCCGTGTGCCGTCGCTTAATGACGGCACACGGAGTGTGCCTACTACCCATTGCGACCTGCGGGCCCTCGCCGGAGTCAAGATTGCTGCCATCGGCAGCGCGACGGCGGCGCGGCTGGCGGAATACCATCTGCGGGCCGACCTGGTGCCGGACGAGTTCCGTGCCGAAGCGCTAGCCGAGTCGCTGGCGGCCGACGCCCGCGGCAAGCGGTTCTTGTTGGCTCGCGCCAGCCGCGGGCGGGAAGTGCTGGCGGAAACGCTGACGGCCGCCGGCGCGATCGTTGAGCAAGTGGTCGTCTACCAAAGCGTCGATGTCGAATCGGCCGATGCGGAAATTGCCGCCCGGCTGGCGGCCGGCCGGATCGACTGGATCACGGTCACCAGCTCTGCGATCGCCCGCTCGCTGGCCCGGCTCTTCGGCGATGAGCTACGAAAAACAAAACTGGTCTCGATCAGCCCCATCACCAGCGCCACTCTCCGCGAACTGGGCTTTGAACCCGCGGCGGAGGCGAAGGAATACACGATGGAGGGTGTGGTGGAGGGGATTTGCCGCTTCCCGGGAAGGCAAACCGATTGACTCTTCGCAGCCGTGTGGTAATATTTTACCACACCTGCGACGCGGCTGCCAATGAACTTCCTGCGGATCATTTGGGATTTGGACGATGATGAGGAAGGCAACATTCGCCATATCTTGGAGCATGGAGTTTCCGTCGCCGAAGTAGAAGAGGTTCTGCGGACGGCTCCGCAGGAAGCATTCAGTCGATCGAGCGGCAGGCCGCTGGTCTTCGGACACACTGCGGCGGGCCGCCTGCTGGTCGTCGTCTTTGAACAGGTGGATCAGGACACCATTTACCCGATTACCGCCTACGAGCCTGAGGAAAGCTGAGATGTCGGAGCGAAAAATCGAGCGCGTCTCGCGAGGACGCAAACTGACTTCCAAAGAAGCTGCGCGATACCGCAAGTTGCGCGCGGAAATCGAAGCGGAAAAGCCGGCCATCAAAGCCTTGGTGCAAAGGAGAATTGCAGAAATGAAGGACCTGGCCCGAGTCTTCAGCGAACTCAAGCGGGCCCGCGAGGACCAAGGGTTGAGCCTGAGCGACATGCAAGACAAAACAGGGATCGACCGGTCCGCTCTCTCCAAGCTCGAGACGGGGCAACGGGACAACTACACGGTGGAAACGATTCTGCGCTACGCCGACGCGGTCGGCAAAAGAATTGTGTTTGAACTGGCGGATCGCTAGTCACTATCCGGGCCCGGCCGGCAGGATGCTCCTTGGGCTACGAGCCGGCGGCGGAGGCGAAGGAGTACACGATGGAGGGGGTGGTGGAGGCGATTGCCCGCACTGGCTAAGGCGACATCAGTTGCGGCCTCGATTCATCCTTTGATTCATTGGTGTGCTCGATCCGCTGGAGAGCGATCCAATCCGCATAGAGAATGCACGCCAGAAAGAGTCCGAAGATAGCAGCAGCGCAGGCGTGCCAATTGCCGCCGGCTTTGTAGGCCAAGACGCCGTAAAATCCGGGAACTACTAGCAGGAAACTTCCCTTCGCCTTGCCCAACACGGCACGCTCAAAGAGACAGCCGATTCCCAAGACGCACGCGACGACAGTCAGAAGAAGAAAGCAAGTGCGAAGCGAAATCTTCCAGCGAAACGGAGCGTTACGTATTTCCGGCCGGATTAGAGTGCGAAATAGCATGGACCATCCCTGATGTTACGCCAGCTCGACGGCACACGGAGTGTGCCTGCTACGTATCATCGCTGATAGATCGGCAAATACGCCTTGTCGAGCTGCATCATGATCAGGTTGCAGCTCGTGACGTAGATCGGCGCCACCTGTCCCACCCAGCTTCCGTCCGGCTGCTGCTCAGTGACGACGCGATTGTAAAGCTTGTCGCGGAACGGGGCCCATTCCTTTTCCCCCTGCCGGTACATCACCTGCGAGTAATAGAGATAGGTGTAATGCCAGTGGCCGAAGGCGTTGGGCCCTTCGCTCAAGTCCTTCAGGTTCTTCTTGCAGAACTCGAGCATGTCGGTGATGTGCCGGGTGTCAACGTCGCTTTTGTCCCCAGTTCCGTAAACGCCGGCGTTGTAGAGCGTGGCCAGCGCCGCTGCCGTGATCGCCGGCCGCGAGCTGCCGCGATTGCGGGAGCTGTAGGAAATGCCGCCGTCGGCATTTTTGCAGCCGTAGATGTATTGCTTGGCCTTTTCGATTGCCTCGCCGGGGACGACGATGCCCGCATTGCGGCAGGCGCGCAAGCCTTGCACCTGAGTGATCGTGGTCGAGCCTTCGTCGAAGTTCGGCTGGTCCTTGGAGCTGACGTATCCCCAGCCGCCAGTGCTGGCCTGGGCCTTGCAACTGAAATCGACGGCTTTCGTGAGCACGCCGCTCAATTCCTGTCTCCGTTCCTGGTCCTCTTCCTCGCCGAGGACTTGCGAGAGAAACAGCATGGCAAACCCGTGGCCGTAGGTGTACCGATTGTCCTGGTGCATCGGATCGCCGATCAGGCCGTTCTTGCGGGCCTTGGTCAGCAGGAAGTCCACCGCCTTTTGAACGTTCTTGGCGTAGGGCCCCTGCGTCGTGGTCGAACCGGAGGCGGTCAGTGCCGTGCCGGCCAGGCTGGTCATGGCCGTGGGATAAGTGCCGCCGGCGTGCCAGTGTCCGGCCGAGGACTGGGTTTTGGCCATCCACTTGAGCCCCTTGTCGATCGCGGCCTCCCATTTGGGGTCTTTCTTGGCGGCCTGCACCGAGGAAGTCGTCCCTGGAATCAGCGACGACGACGCGGCGGCAGCCAGTGCAGCGACAGCCTGGCGGCGAGTGATGGACAGCGACATGGCCCGGTCCTTGCGCTAAAACTTAAGCGACGGCAAAGAATAAAAGGGTCTGCTATGATTATCGGCAAATCGAAGGTCGCGAGCAATGTGAATCCATCCTCCCTGAGTTCTTTGGTGCGACGTGACGTGGACAAGGTTCTTCGCCTGTGCAGCATTCATTGCCGTCTCGGACCTTGGGCCCGCGGTTTCGGCGGCCCAGCGGCCCAATTTCGTCTTCATTTACACCGACGATCAGCGGTGGGACGCGCTGGGCGTCGTGCAAAAGGAACAGCAGGATGCCGCGCGCTTTCCATGGTTTCAAACGCCGCACCTGGATCGACTGGCCGCCGAAGGTGTGCGATTTCGCAATGCGTTCGTCGTTTGTTCGCTGTGCTCGCCAAGCCGGGCGGCGCTCTTGACCGGGAGGTACAACCACCACAACGGCATCATCAATAATCACACGCCGTTTCCCGTGGATGCGGTGACCTGGCCGTCGCTGCTGCGAGCGGCGGGATACACCACCGGCTACGTCGGCAAATGGCACATGAACGGGCAGACGGGAAAGCGACCTGGATTTGATTACTCGGCCAGCTTCATCGGCCAGGGGCGGTACGTCGATTGTCCGTTTGAAATCGACGGCAAAGCCACGCCCACCAGCGGGTGGGTGGATGACGTCTCGACCGACTTTGCGATCGAGTTTATCAAGCGGCACCGCGAGCGGCCTTTCGCGCTGATCGTGGGCTTCAAATCGGCCCACGGGCCGTTCGATCCGCCGCCGCGGCTGGCCGAGAAATATGCCGGCGCTGTCGCGAAGAAAGTTCCCAACTACGACCTGCCGGCGATCTACAAGGGAGAATTCGACGGCGGACAGCCGGCGGCCAAGGGAAAAAAAGCAGGCAAGAAAGGTGGCGGAAAGAAGGCGGCTGGTGCGGCACAGGGCGCCGTCGACGGCCCGGGCAAGATGCGCGGTTACTTCGGCTGCCTGGCGGCGGTCGATGAGAATGTCGGCAAGCTGTTAGCGACGCTCGACGAGCTGAAGCTGGCCGAAAATACGGTCGTCGTTTTCACCAGCGACAACGGGTTTTATTTCGGCGAGCACACCCTGGGGGACAAACGTTCGGCCTACGAGGAATCGCTGCGCGTCCCGCTGCTGGTGCGCTGTCCCCTGCTCGGCGCGGCGGCCAAGGGAAAGCTCATCGACCAGATGGCGCTCAACATCGACCTGGCCCCGACGCTCCTCGATCTGGCTGGCGTGAAAATCCCCGACGAGATGCAAGGCGCAAGCTGGCGTCCACTCCTGGAAGGAAAGCAACCGCCTTGGCGGCAATCGTTCTTTTACGAATACTTCTACGAGCGGCCCTACGCGATCCCGACGCTGCTTGCAGTGCGCACTGCGGAGGCCAAGCTGATCCGATACCCGGGCCACGACGATTGGACGGAACTCTTCGACCTCAAAACCGATCCTTACGAGACGAAGAACCTTGCCGGCGATCCGGCCGCCAAGGACCTGCTCGCGAAGATGCAAGCGGAGTTTGACTCGCAGCAGGGTGCGACGGGTTACTTCGTGCCGGAATTTGCCGACAAGGCGCCGGAGCAAACGCCCTGAATGTCGTCGCAGCAGTCCCTCTTCGACCGCACGCCCGAGCCGTGGGAGCTGGATGAAGCGGCCGAGCAGCTTGCGGCCGAGGTTGTGTTTCCCGAGCCGCCGCATGGGCCGTACGACTACCGCGTTCCCCAGACGCTAACAGGGACGCTGCGGGCCGGGCAGCGCGTCCAAGTGCCGCTGGGCAAAGGCGACCGCCTCGTAGTCGGGTACTGCACGAAAGTGGCGACGAAACCGGTCGGTTCGCGGCCGCTCAAGGAGCTGCGAAGCATCGTCGATTCTGAGCCGCTCCTTTCGCCGGCCATGCTCCGGCTGACAGCTTGGATGGCGGACTATTATCTGTGTCCGCTGGGGCAGGTGCTCCAGGCCGTGGTTCCTTCAGGCGTGCGCGGCCAGGCTGGAACGCGGGAAATGACGTTCCTCAGCGTGCCGGGGGAAATTTCCCGGCAACTGGCGGCCGGCGCGCTTAAACTCGGAGCCAAACAAGCCGACGCCTTACGGATCCTGGCGGCTTCGCCTCGTCCATTGACGCCACCGGAGCTGGCCCAGGCCGCCAAGTGCACGCTCGGGCCAATTGCCGAACTGCGCAAAAAGAAACTGGTTGCGGCCGACGTCCGCCGCATCTCGCAGGTGGAATTGGACGAAGTCCCCACTCCCCGCGAAGATCATCTGAGCCTCAACGACGACCAGCAAGTCGCGCTCGAACGAATTGTCGCCGCGCTGACCGCCCCGCGCCACGAGGCGATCCTGATGCATGGCGTCACCGGCAGCGGCAAGACCGAAGTCTACATCCGCGCCATCGAGCAGGTCGTCAGCTTTGGCCGCCAGGCGATCGTGCTGGTCCCCGAAATCAGCCTCACGCCGCAGACGCGATCCCGCTTTCGCTCCCGTTTTCAAAGCGTCGCCGTCCTGCACAGTCACTTGAGCGACGCGGAGCGGCATTGGCACTGGCAGCGAATTGCGGCTGGTGAAGTGCAGGTGATCGTCGGCGCTCGCAGCGCCGTCTTTGCGCCCGTGCGCAACCTGGGGCTGATCGTCATCGATGAGGAGCACGACCATTCGTTCAAGCAGGGAGAATCGCCGCGGTATCACGCGCGCGACGTGGCCTTGAAGCGGGCGGAGCTGGAGAACATCCCGCTGGTTCTGGGGAGCGCCACGCCGTCGCTGGAGTCCTGGTACGAGGCCAAGCAAGGACGGTTCACCCTGGTCGAGCTGCCCAAGCGGGTCAGCGACCGGCCGCTGCCGCTGGTCGCCACGATCGACCTCCGCGACGAGTTCAAGAGCCGCGCCAGCCGCGGCGCGGTCAGCAGGCAGTTGCACCAGGCGATCGACCAGGCGATCAAGGACGACGGTCAGGTGATCCTGCTCCTCAATCGCCGCGGATATTCGACGCACATCCAGTGCCCCGCTTGTGGCTATGTCGTCAAGTGCCCTGACTGCGACCTGCCGCTGACACACCACCGCGAAGGAGAAAAAGTCATCTGCCACTACTGCGATTTTCAGCAGCCTGCTCCGGCTGTGTGCCCGGACTGTCGCTTCGACGGCATTCGCTACTCCGGTTTGGGGACGCAGCGGCTGGAAGCGGAGATCAAGGCGCGTTTTCCCGGCGTGCCGCTGGTGCGGATGGACAGCGACACGATGCAAAAGCCGGGGAGCCACGAGCAGGCGCTCGATCGCTTTCGCGCCGGCGACGTGAAGATTCTCGTCGGGACGCAGATGATCGCCAAGGGACTCGACTTTCCCAACGTGACGCTGGTGGGCGTCGTCAATGCGGACACGGCACTGCACTTTCCCGATTTTCGCGCTGCCGAGCGGACGTTTCAGCTTGTGACGCAGGTCGCCGGCCGGACAGGCCGCGGCGACAAAGGGGGCCGCGTGCTCGTGCAGACCTTCAGTCCCGATCACTTTGCGATTGCCGCCGCCGTGCGGCACGATTACCAGACGTTTGCGGCCTCCGAATTGCCGATCCGCAGCGAGCATGGCTACCCGCCATACGCAGGGATGATTCGGCTAATCGTCCGCGGCGAACAGGAGAAACTCGCTGAGCAGTTTGCCGCGCACGCGGTCGAGCTGCTGCGTGAGACGGCCGCGAATGCGAATGGCCTCGAGGCCCGCATCCTCGGCCCAGCCCCCTGCCCCATCGCCAGGCTACGGGGCAAGTTCCGTTTTCACGCGCTCTTGAGCAGCTCGACGCCGGAAGTGCTGCGGCGCGTGGTGCGTGAGGTCTCAGGCGAGCTACAAACGCCGCCCGACGTCCAGTGGGTCGTGGACGTAGATGCCTTGGACCTTCTCTGACCGCATGGGACGTGCGGGCAACATTAGCAAGTTCAGCCTCTTTGCAGCATGCTAAATCCCTGTGGTGTGGAGGTTTAGGCGGGAGGATGTGGCCTCGGCAAGGCTGGCGAAGCGAAGTTCACAACCTTAGTTGCTCTACGGGTGCGGATTGCTTACGATGGGTATTGAAAATGAGAACTTGTCTCATTACCAAAATGGCCCGTCGCAATGTCCCCGGAAGCCTTCCCGCTCCAGTTTCTCGCCCCCGGTCAAACGGCTGATATCGACCAGGTACTGGGAGATCCCCAGAGCGTGCATCGCCTTTTGGAAATGGGGATGCGCGTGGGCCATCAAATCGAGATGGTCCAGACCGGCGACCCGTGCATCGTCCGGCTGGGAGGTCACAAGCTTTGCATTCGGGACGGCAGTCATTTTCAAGTGCTGGTCCGCACGAGGGATGTGGCGTGAAAACGCTTGAGCAACTTGCTGTCGGCTGCTGTGCACGCGTGGAGGCCATTCGCGGGGCCGACGAAATCGCCATTCGACTCTTGGAAATGGGTTTGACGCCGGGGACCAACCTGACGGTTGTGGGCACCGCCCCATTAGGCGATCCGGTGGAACTGGAAGTCCGCGGCTACCGTTTGAGCGTTCGCAAGAGCGAGGCCTCGCGCGTCGAAATCGTTCCCGCCTGATTACCGATCTGTACTTCCCGCCATGTCCGTTGCGTCTCCTTCCCGGACCGTCACGGTTGCCCTGATTGGCAACCCCAATACCGGGAAGTCAACGCTCTTCAGCGCTCTGTGCGGCGTGCGACAGCGCGTCGGCAATTATCCGGGCGTCACCGTCGAAAAGAAGATCGGGAGAACCACGCTCGACGGGCGACAATTTGCGATTGTTGATTTGCCGGGCACGTACAGCCTGGCGCCCAAGTCGCCGGATGAAATGGTGGCGGTCGATGTGCTCCTCGGGCAGCGCGAGGATGTTGCTCCGCCGGACGTGGTGCTGGTGATCGTGGACGCCAGCAACTTGGAGCGCAACTTTTACCTCCTCAGCCAGGTGCTGGAGTTGGGACTGCCGACGGTTGTGGCCGTCAACATGGTGGACGTGGCCAGGCGAAAGGGACTGACCCTGGACATCGCGCGGCTGCGAAAGCAACTGCAAGTGCCGGTGGTGGAGGTGCAGGCCAATCTGCGGCTGGGGATTGCCGAACTGAAGTCAGCGGTGGCGGATGCCGTCGATTCGCCCCCGGAAAAAGTGGCCAGTCCGTTTCCCGAGGCGTTTCAGCGCGAAGTTGCCGCGCTGGCCCAGGTGGCCGGCGGCGGGACGACGAAAGACACCGGTCGCCAACCGCGATATCTGCTGGAGCGGATGCTCTTGGACGTGGGGGGCTATCTTTGCAATTCGCCGTCGGCTGGCGTGTCGCCGGAGTTGCTCGGCGAAGTGGTACAAGCGCGCGAGCGCCTCAAGGCAGCCGGCGTGCCGATCCCCGCCGTCGAGGCGCTATCCCGCTACGAGTGGGCCGGGAGGGTGCTGACAGGAGTTGTGAAGCGCCCAGTCCAGCGC
>DASRJP010000096.1:0-3308 GCA_035649415.1 Pirellulaceae bacterium
GACTTCGGCGCGGGGTTTCGAATCAACCAGCAGCGGCGTGTTCCACGCGCTGCCAACCCCTTTGGCCCGCCAGACTTCCTTGCCGGATTGCTTGTCGAGCGCCACGAGCGACCCGCTCTCGATGCTGGCGTTGACGAGCAGAAGATTGCCGAATAGCACGGGCGAAGTCCCGGAGCCCCAGCCGTTGGTCCCCTCTCCAACGCTTTGCTGCCACTGTTCATTTCCGTCCAGGTCAAAGCAGAAAACGCCCGATTTGCCGAAGAAGACGTATAGCCGCTGCCCGTCGCTCGTGGGCGTGCTGGCTGCATAGCCGTGGTAGGAGCCTTCACCCTGATAATTGTGCTCGGGGAGCTTGGGCTCGAACGTCTTCTTCCATAGTTCTTTGCCCGTGGCCCGGTCGAGGCAGAGCAAATGGCGGCGGAGGTCCTTCTGTTCCCCTTCGTTCGACTTGAGACCGTAGCCCGTATAGCACGTGATGTAAACGCGATTGCCGACGACGATCGGACTGGAGGCGCCAGGACCGGGAAGGTCCACGTGCCAGGCGATGTTGTCGTTCGATCCCCAGTTGACTGGCAGGTTTTTCTCATCGCTGATTCCCAGGCCCCCGGGGCCGCGAAATTGGACCCAGTCGCCGGCCGTTGCCGAGGCATAGAGCGTCAGACTCACAATCACCGCCAGGCTGCTGCGCATGGAATGCTCCTTTGATTGCTGTCAGGCCAGGATTTTGTCGATGATCCTTGCCGGCTGCACGCCGGTCAACTTTTCTTTCAGGCCGCTGTGGTCAACGTACAGGTTCTCGTGATTGATTCCGAGCAGGTGCAGGATCGTGGCGTGCCAGTCGGGGACACTCACGCGGTCCTCGACCGCGGCAAACCCCAACTCGTCGGTTGCCCCAAGCACAAAGCCGCGCTTGACTCCGCCGCCAGCCATCCAGGTGGAGATCGCGTTCTTGTTGTGGTCGCGGCCTGCCTTGCTGGCGTCCTTGTCCGCCGGCAATTGGGCGATCGGCAGCCTCCCCATCTCGCCTCCCCACAATACGAGCGTCTCGTCGAGAAGGCCGCGCTGCGACAGATCGGCCAAGAGTCCCGCGATCGGCTTGTCGGTCCGGTCGCAGGCGTCCTTGAGCGATTTGCCAATGTTGTCGTGGTTGTCCCAGATCTGGCTGTTGATGAACAGCTGCACAAACCGCACGCCTCGCTCGATCAGCCGGCGGGCGATCAGGCAGCGGCGGCCGTACGATTCGGTGACTTTCTGATCGATGCCGTAGAGGGCCAGCGTCGCCTCGGACTCCTGCGACAAGTCGAGGGCGTCGCTGGCGGCAATCTGCATTCGCGCGGCCAGTTCATACGACGCAATCCGCGCGGCAAGCTGCGGCCGCAATGGGCGGCGGCCTTCGTGTGCTCGATCGAGCGTAGCAATCAGCTCCCGCTCGAGCCGCGTGATTGCCGGCGGCTCGTCGAAATCGGGCTTGAGGTCCAGCACCGGCGCTCCGCTGGCCCTAAACCGCGTCCCCTGATACTGCGGCGGCAGATACCCGGCGGTCCAGTTGTCGATGCCATTGACCGGTAGGCCGAGCGGATCGTCGAGGACGACGTAGGCCGGCAGGTCCTGGTTCTCGGTCCCCAGGCCGTAGGAGACCCACGCCCCGAGCGACGGCCGGCCGAGGAACTCGCTGCCGGAGTGGATTTTGTAGAGAGCCGGCTCGTGAGTCAGGTTGGTCGAGTAGAGCGAGCGGATCAGGGCGACGTTATCGACCTGCGTCGCGAAGTGGGGCAGAGCATCGGAGACCCACGTACCGCACTCGCCGTGCTGGGCGAACTTGAACGCGCTTTTCAGCAGCGCCCCCGCCGCCTCGGGAAACTCGACCTCGCCGGCGATCTTGTTGAAATAGTCCTCGCCGTGCCGCTTGTCGAGCTCGGGCTTGGGATCGAACAAGTCCATCTGGCTCGGCCCGCCGTTCATGAACAGATGGATGACGCTCTTGGCCTTGGGCGGGTGGTCGGTGGGGCGGGGCGCGAGGCCAGCGGCCGCGCTGCGGCTGGCATCGTCTGCATACAGATCGCGGCCGAGAAGCTGCGTCAGCGCGGCGGCATACAGGGCCGAGCCGACCTGCGTAAACAGGCCGCGGCGGGTAAGGATCTGGTCGGAATTCAGTACTTCTGGCCGTCGCATGGTCACTTCGTGCTACCTGAGATTCGGGCACGGAGAACACGGACTGAAATTAGAAAGACTCATTTCCGTATCCGTGTTTTCCGTGTATTCCGTGTCCCGACTCACTCCATGTCAATCTATATACATAAACGCCGCCGAGTTCAGCACGGCGTGACAGTAATTGCGGAGGGCTCTTTGGGCCGCCTCTTTCTCGGCGTTTTCAACCGCCCCCAGCGTTTCCCGCCAGGCTTGCGTCAACCGGTCGAGCGACTGCCGGGCCAGGTGCAGTTCCTCTTCCGTTGGCGCGGCGGCATAGGCAATCTCGTGGATGCGGACAATCTGCGCGTCGCGATCCGCCCCCACTTCGCGCTCGATCCGCTCGGCAAAACGGTCCGCCAGCTCCTTCACCGCGGCATTATTCAGCAGGTGCAGCGCCTGCGGCGCGACGATCGACACGCCCCGCTCCAGGCAGTTCGGACCCATCTGCGGCGAATCGAAGTTTTCCAGGATCGTCGGCAGCTTCGTCCGGCGATGCAGCACAAAGATGCTGCGGCGACTGCCGCGGCTGGTGGACTTTGCGGTCACCAGGCCGTCCTCGCGGACGTCCATCTCGACCGGTGGGCCGAATTGCGTCTCGTCGAGCTGCCCGGCGACCAGCAGCAGCGAATCTCGCAGAACCTCCGCCTCCATCCGCCGCAGCGCCATTCGGGACAGCCAGCGGTTATCTCCGTCGGCCGCGGCCAGCTCCGCGGTGACTTGCGAGCTTTGCCGATAGGTCGCGGAGCTGACCATTAGCCGGTGCAGGTGCTTAATGCTCCACCCGCTGCGCACAAAATCCAGCGCCAGCCAGTCGAGCAGCTCCGGATGCGACGGTGCGGCCCCGGTGCGGCCGAAGTTACCGAGCGTGGTGACGATGCCGGCCCCGAAGTGATGCTTCCAGACGCGGTTGACCAGGACCCGCGCGGTCAGCGGATGATTGGGGGTGGTCAACCAGCGGGCCAGCGCCAGCCGCCGCCCGGTCGTCTTCGCCCCCGGCCATGGAGGCGCGAACTCAAACGGCGTCTTGCCGTCGGTCAGCACGGATGGCACGCCTGGCCCCACTTCGTCACCGGGCGTGAGATAGTTCCCTCGCTTGAGCAGGTAGGTCGGCGACGGTT
>DASRJP010000097.1:0-33443 GCA_035649415.1 Pirellulaceae bacterium
GAGCACTTGGCCTCGCCGGATCGTGATGTCCTGAGCCGCCTCGCCCACGGGAGCCCACTGCCCGCCAAACTGTCGTTCGTGAAGGGATGCGACTAGATCGGACACCGCTACCAGCATTTCCGGCGTGGATTTGGCTTCTGCTGTTTGGCTCATCTTGCTGGCTCCTGCACTAGGGTTTGCCGTCGAGGTTCGACTTTGGGAGCCCATATGGCGCTGGCTTGTGAAACATGCACGTGTTCCCCAGATCGCCAGTGCAATTCTACGCAAGATGCAACGCTAGACACTTAGCGTCGTGTGACAAACGTGGCTTGCCGGATCAATTTCAGAACTTCGCGTCTTGTTGCTTCCGGCAAGCACGGCCAGCGCTGGACGATCGCCGCCAACTCGGCATCGGCCGGCGCCGGTTCGCAGGTACGTTGGACTCGGGCAGGTTCGACTTGGAATCGCTGCGCATTTCGCTGCGCTTGGCGTTGTGCCGTTGTTGGACCGTCATCGTAACCCATTGCGCCATTCGGCCTTAGTGGAGTCGGCACCGGCATTGATGGTACGACTTTTAATCCGTAGGTCTCGGGTTCGAGTCCCGACAGGCTCACTGGTCGTTCTCGGGCGGCAATCCGCTGCATCCGCCGGGAATGCGATGATGGGGAGCGCAGCACCGGGACCAAGAAAAGATTACGGGCCGGACATGTACCATGTCCGGCCCGTTGGTTTGTGCATTCTAAAGCATCCGCTCGTTTCGGCAGCGGCGACGGTCGTCGCTAAGCAGACCTATTGGTTTTTCTTCTTCCTTCCCTTGGCCAGGCCAACCGTGGCTTCCTGCTCGTCGCTCAGCACACCTGCCAGCGCGCTGCGGAGCGCGCCATTCGCTTCATCCAATTGCTTTTGCGCCGCGTCGTACGCCTTCTTTTGCTCGTCGGTGAGCTTCATCGCGGCAACTGCCTCAGCCTGGGCTTCCTTTCCCTTCTTCCCCGCGTCCTTGGCTGCCTTTTGGGCCTCCTGACGCGCCCGCCGCTGCTCCGGGGTCAGAGCATCGTTGAGCTTCTTAGCGGCTTCGGCGACTTTCGGCTCATGTTCTTTCTTGATCGCCGCGATCTTTTCCTTTTGCTCGGCGGTCAGATCGGTGAGGTCATCGACCTTCTTGAGCAAACCGGCGGCGGGATTGCCGCCCTTTCGTTTGCCCTTGTTATCCTGCCCAAACGCGATCCCAATCAGGGCAATCAAACTCAACACCATCAGTGCTTTCACAAACGTCTTCATCGAACGATAGCTCCAGAGGAGAGGACGGGAGTGGAGTCACGCACGGCGGCATGAACGGCCGCCGCGATCATCAGTCTCATTGGGTGTTCATCCGGTTTCGATTCCACACTCCGGCGAGCTTGGCGCCCGGCGGGAGCAGGTTACAAAGCGGCCTGCCCCGCGCTGCCGCCGCTGATCCGATCATGCCAGCAATTTTTCGATTACTGTGCCGTCGCGGACGATCATGATCGGCCGGCCGGTATTGGTGTGGTATTCCTTGGTGTGGTCGATGCCGACGGCACGGTAGAAGGTCGCTGCCACCGAGTCGGGCGTGAAGCCCTCATGCTTGGGGGCCTGGGCTTTGTCGTCGCTCTCACCGAGCACCTGACCGCCGCGAATGCCGCCGCCGGCCAGCACCATAAACATGCACCGCGGATAGTGGTCGCGGCCCCCCTCGGCGCTGCGGGCGTTGATCTTCGGCGTGCGGCCGAACTCGCCGGTCATGTAAATGACCGTGCCTTCCAGCAGCCCCTTTTGCTCCAAACCATTTAGCAGCGCGGACAGCCCGGTGTCGAGCGGCGGCAACAGACGCGTGCTGAGCCGGGTCCAGTTGTCCTGGTGCGTGTCCCAGCCGCCTAGCGACAGCGTGATGAACTTCACGCCCGATTCGATGAGCCGCGTGGCCAGGAGGCAACTCATGCCGAACGGATCGACGCCAAATGGTTCAGCAAACTTGGGGTCTTCCTTGCTGATGTCGAACGCGTCGCGGGCCCGCTTGCTCGTGATGATCGAGCGCGCCTGCTCGCTGAACCGGTCGAGGCCCGTCAGCAGTTGGCTGTCTTTCTCGACGGCCGCGAAGGTCTTGTCCAAATCGGCCAGCAGGTTGTGCCGCCGCTCGACTTCGTCGATCGTTAATCCGTTGCCGAGAGAAATGCCCCGAACGTTGAAGGGTTGGCCTGGTCGCGGCGGCTGAGTGGTGTTAAGGGGCGCATACTGCACACCCAAAAAGCCGGGGCGCTGAGCGCTGCTCGGAATCGCCACGAAGGGCGGCAGATCCTTCGGCAGCGAATCGCCGCTCTCCTTGGTCACCACCGCGCCGTAGCCCGGGTATTCGAGCGACGGCAGCGGCCGATTGCCGGTATTGACGTATTCAGTGCCGAGTTCGTGAGCGCCCAGCGTGTGCGTCACGCCGCGGAGAATCGCGTACTTGTCAGCGCACTTAGCCAGCTTGGGCAGATGCTCGCTGATCTGAATGCCGGGAACATTGGTGTCGATCGGGTTGAACTTGCCGCGGAATTCAGCCGGCGCATCGGGCTTCAGGTCGAACATGTCCATGTGGGACGGCCCGCCCTGAAGGTTGATAAAGATGGCTGACTTGGCCTTGGCTGGATTGACCTCGCCAGCATGTGCCATGCGAAGATATCCCGCCAGGCTCAAACCGCCGATCGCGCCAACCTTGAGGAAATCACGACGCCGAATGCCATCACATGTGCGAGAGGTAGCCATACGAATGCGTCCTTTGCTGGGAAGGGGTGGTTTTTCAAGTGCAGCGGATGGTTTCGATCGGTTCAGTGATTGACGATAAATTCCTTGGTATTGACCAGCGTCCATAAGAGTCCCTTAGCGCCTTCGACCGGATTGGCCGAAGCGGCCAGGAACTGATGGCAGCGGTCCATTTCCGCGGCCGTTGGATATCGGCTCAACGTACGCAGGTAAGCCTGCTTCACAAGATTGGCGCTTTGCTCGGGAGACGCCGGCTCGGCTGGCTTCTTGTCGTCAGGCTTTCTCTGCGGCTCAAGTTGTGCCAGTCGGCTCTCGATCCGCTTGATCTGCTCCTCGTCGCCGCTTTCTTTGGCTCGCTTCAGACGTTGCTCGAGCTGCGCGATGTCGCGCCGGCGATTGCGCTCGTCCCCCTGCGGGCCGTTTCCATCCGCGGGCACGCCCCGGATTTGCCGCGAAATCTGGTCGATCCAGGTGTCCCGTCCGCCGCTGATGGCAGCCAAAACCTGGAAGTCATTCTGGAGGAAAACGGTCTGTAGCAGGCTGGCTTCCATCGAGCGGTCGCAGTCGCAGTTGCTCTCGCGAATGCTGCGGCCAAAGACCGTCAAGGCGAAGCCCGACTGCCCTTGACCGCCCCGGGCATTGGCCCCCGGAATGCCGATGGCCCGGCTCTTCACGTCGGTGAGCATCGTGGCTGCCCTGGTGTCCGACGCCGTTGCCATCTGAATGGCGTCGTAGGCGACTTCCGCCGGCAATCGCCGCGGAACGGCGCGGCTGAAGTTCCGCTCGTCCTTGGCATTGGTTTCATTCGGCATCCAGGAAAGCTGGTACGTGCGGCTATTGAGAATCTCCCGATGGACCCACTTCATGTCAAAGCCGTGCTCGATGAAACCCTTGCCGAGGTAATCCAGCAGCGGCTTGTTGCTCGGCGGATTAGCCAGGCTCATGTCATCCGGCGGCTGGACGATGCCGACGTTAAAGTAGCTGGCCCAGGCGCGGTTCACGAATGCCGGGGCGAAGTACGGATTGTCCTTCGATCGCAGCCACTCCATAAGCAGCTTGCGGGCGTCGTCGGTTTGCGTCAGGTTGAGCGTATCGCCGCCGAGCACGCGAGCCGACGGAACAGAAACCGGCTGAGGGCGACGGTTGTTGTTGTTCGGCCGGCGGTTCTGATTGGCGGGCCGTTGATTGACGTAGACCTCAGCAAAGGGAATCGTCTTTCCCTCCTTGATCTTCTCGGCGTACATGCGGCGGATCTCGTTGCCGTTCATCCGTTTCCCTGGCTCAATGCCCAGTTCGGCCAGCATCTCACGATACTGCTGTTGCGATTCCTGATCGCGAGCACCGGTGACGCCAACCGTCACAGCCGGGAAAAACCCCTTAAAGGCGTCGAAGTCAGCCTTCGACCACTGATCGAACGGGTGCTTGTGGCACTGGGCGCACTGGATGCGAATGCCGAGAAACGTGTAGGCGAAGCCGATCGCCCGTTCTTCCGGCTGGCGGAGGTTCTGGCGAGCCCAGAAATAGGGCATCGTCGGTCGATCGGCGAACTTTTTGTCCGAATCGGGATGATAAAGCTCGCTCATCTCCTTGCAATATTCCGCGTAGGACTGTCCGTCGCGGCGGCTCTTGGAGACGATGATTCCTTCGGCAAGCTGATCAAAGGGCATATTTTCGGCAACCCGCTTGTAAATCCAGTCGTACCACGCCTGAGTGGCGGAACCGGTCAGACCCTGATTCACCTGGTTGAGCTGGCGGTCATTGTTGCCGGTGTAGTCATTGAGCTTCGTGGTCCACCAAGCGACATAGGCCGGCGTTTCCAGAAGCTGATCGATCTTGGCGGACCGTTTGGTTGGCGATTCGTCGGCGAGAAAGGCCTCCACCTCGGCGACGGTCGGCAGCGTACCCGTCAAATCGAGGTAGACGCGGCGGAGGAATTCAGCGTCCGTGCACAAATCCGAGGGGACAACGCCGAGCTTCTTCAGCTTTTCTACGACCAACTCGTCCACTTTGTTGTTGGTGGCGACCTGCGGGTACTTGTCGCCGAATTGGTCGCTCACGGGGCGGATGACCGGAATCGGCACAACGGCATTGTCGTAATACACAACCAGATGCGTATCGCCCTGATCGGTGGCCGCGACCAAGCCGGTGTCGGTGACCTTGGCGACCTGCTCGCTATTGCTTTGGAAGCGGCACAGAGGGGTAACGTCTTCGCGTGTGCCATCAGGCCATACGGCCACGGCCTTCATCTGGACCGTCTCGCCGCTTTTGGTGAACTGAATTTCCGGCGGCGTTACTTCCAGACGCACGAGTTTCTGCACGTCTTCGGCGGCGAACTTCGCCCCCGCTTCAATCCAGCGGCGGAAAACGTGGTACTGCCAGGTGTCTTTCTTGTACCGCTGGCCCCCTTCGTGCATATCGGCGTCGGTGGGCTTGCTGAGGATCAAACTTTCGAGCGGATTTTTCACATCCACTCGCGGGCTGTCAGCCGCAAGCAGAGCTTCGTGATCGGCCTGGAAGTCGTACCCGAAGAGCGACAGCCGGAAGCCGCCACGGCCCTGAAAGGACCCATGGCAACTGCGACCATTGCAGCCCAGCCGGCCAAACAGCGGTGAGACATGGCGCTGAAAATTTGGCTCGTCTTGCACATCAGCGTTGGCAAACCGCTGCGTCACAGGCGCCAACTCCGGCATCTCGTCTCCCCATGCGCTGACAGTTGCCGCGGCAAATGCCAGCGCACCGAGCATTCCATAAATACCGATCCGCATGGTCATCCTCCGGGAAGGGGCATCCCTGAAACTCGTGCGTCACGTTTTTCAGTGTCGCAGGATTTGGGCTTAGGGCGGGTTGGATTATTTGTCTTTGGTGCCGGGTGATTGGTTGACCGTTGGCTTGTTCTTTTTTGCGCCGGGGCGCTTTTCCGACCTGGCGGTAACTTTCGCCTTGGGCCTGGATTGCTGGGCGGAACGCATCAGCAGGTCGAGCTGCTTCTCGACGCGTTTTTCGCGGTCGGAACCGATTTTGGAGAGCTCGTCGTCGATACGCGTCAGACGTTCCTGGGCTCGCTGCTGCTCGAGACGCAACATCTCCGCCCGCACGTCCATTTGCTCGTTCAAGAGCTTCCGCAACTGGGCGCGAATCTCGTCGGTGCCGACCATGACCATCTGGGCCGTCAATAACTGGATTTGCGAGCGAAGCGTCCAGTTTTTGAGTTCCAGATCGTATAACTTCGGATCGCGCTCCTTGATGTTCGCCAGCCGCTCGGATGTTTGATAAATGTCCCGAATCGCCTTTTCATATTCCTTCGGCCGATTGCTTTTGAGCGAGGCCAAAACGTCCTTGAGCGCCGGGTGATTCCGCTCGACGAAGGTCATTACCGCGGATTCGCGCTCGGGGGTCACCGCCATCGGCGGACGTGCCCCGCGACCAGGCGGTTCCGCCTGGCCGCGAGCGCTTTCATTTTCCTGGGCCAACAGCAGCCCGAGCGGAAGAAAAGCTAAAGTCAGCAAGAGCAGGATCCGAATCATCGGTAATTTGCCTCTCTGCATCGATTGTCAAGATTCGTCGTGCGTGGAAGGGCGGTCGAGATCCGAATCGGTCGCCGATTGATTGAACACGGCAGCGCTGATCCAGGAAGGAAGCGACTCCTCGGACGATAGTTCGGCCTCCATCGTCGCAGGAAATTCGTACGGCTCGCTCTGGACAATCTCCCGTACTGTCTCGCGAGTCTGACTCCAGACCTCAGCCAGTTCCCGACGATCGAACGGCGGAGGGGCAAAGATTGCTGTAATGGTGTCCAACTGGCTCCAGACAACCGCCAAAACGAGCGCGGCTGAAGCGCCCAGGGACATCCAGGCGATTCGCCGCGGCCACGTGGTCGAGCGCCTCTGGTTCGCGGCCGGTACAACACACTCGTTCTCATGCGTTTCGACGACCCCAATTGCCTGCATCAATTCCACGGCCAGCGCCAGCGCTTCGCGGGCAGACTGATCGTCGGCCAGGCGACTTTCAAATGCTGATCGCTCATCGCCCTGCAATTCTCCCGACACGTAGCAGAACGCGAGCCAGTCCAGTTCGTCCTGCTCCAGTCGCTCGTAACTTGCCTCGCTGGTCATCGTTTGGCCTATTTCGATTCGTCGTCTCTTCGTTTCAATCGCTCTCGCAACTTCATCAGCGCCGTTCGCATCCGTCCGAGTGCCGTGCCGAGCGGAATTTGCAACTCTTTGGCGATCACGGCAAAGGTTTTGTCCTCGTAAATCCGCATGCGAACTACTTGCCGCTCTTCCGGACGGAGGCTCGCCAGTTCGTCCCGAATAATCTCTACCGTTTCAAACCGCACCAACCGATCATCAATCGTGCTCCAATCTCCATTCGACTGCCATGCCACCTGGCGGACGACCTTGTCTCCAACCGCTTCCCGCCGCCGTATGGCCATCGCCTCGTGATACGCCACCCGGAACAACCAGGCCTTGCGGGTTTCCTGTCTCGTTTCGTGTCCTCGTTCGACAAGCCGAGCAAACGTCGTTTGGAGCACGTCCGCCGCCAGTGCCGGATCGCGTACCAGACCCACCAGGAACCGGCGCAGCTCTTCGCCATGGTCCAGGTAAAGCGCCGCCACGATCGAGGGCTCAAGTTTTCCTTCGTCCGCGGCTGACAAAGTCGCGCTCCTGCCGGCCTCGGCATTCAGCGGCTTACCAGAAAGATGCGCATTGCCGAGAGTTTATTGTGAAATCCCCAATGTCGGTCCGGCTTGCCGCCGGTAAATACTTGCCAAGCAATGGTTTACGCCTTGCCATCGGCGCTCGTCTTGCGGCTATAGTTGTCCGGTATAATGCCGCGTTCTGGGCCTGGCAAGCCGCACGAACTGCGAATTCGTGCGTAGTTCACTGCAACGGCTTGGTCCGATCTGGGGGAATTTTGAAGGAATCTGCATCTGCATGTTAATTGGTCCGATTTTTTCCCGCGAGCTAGTCACGGCGCCCCGCCGGCCCCAGCATTTCATCTATCGCACGGCCTATGCGTTTGGACTGTTCCTGCTGATGGTCACCGCCTGGCTGGTGATGGTGGGGACGCAGGAGGTTCGCACGGTCGGAGACGTGTCCCGGTTCGGGGCCATGTTGTTTCAGATTCTTGCGCCGCTGCAGTTGGCGCTGGTGACCTTTCTGGCGGCCCAGTCGGCCACCAGCGGCGTGGCCCAGGAGAAGGACCGACGGACGATTCTGCTGCTGCTCATGACGCGGCTGACCAACCACGAACTAGTTCTGGGCAAGCTGCTGGCCAGTCTGCTCGATGTGCTGGTCATGCTGCTGGCGGGACTTCCTGTCTTCGTGCTGATGACGCTCTTTGGCGGGATTTCTATAGAGCAGATTGCCAAAGTGTTTGCCGTGACGTTGATGACGGCCTTGGCGGCCGGAAGCCTGGGCTCGACCGTAGCTCTTGCACGCGAGAAGACATTTCAGTCGCTGGCAATCACCTCCCTGGTCTTGGTCTTGTGGATCGGCCTGTGGGAGGTCGTCGCGGCCTTGTTTGGAGATCGCGTCATTGCCGGCATGCCCCTGGCCTGGGTGGCGACCGCGGCCAGCCCCCTGCGCGCCATTCTGGCGGCGGTGCAACCCTTTGGAAACTCGTTCCGCGGCTGGCCGGCTGGCGAATTGGCATTTGTGGCGCTGGCGGCAATTGCCACGGCGGCTCTCAACGCCTACGCCATTTGGCGGCTGCGCGTATGGAACCCTGGACGTGATATCCTGCCCGTACAAAATGACGAGAGCCCTAAGCACAGCATCTGGAGCGCCGATCACGATGTGCGGCAGCTTGAAGCACGTGCAAAGGGGGCATCGGCTGGGGACGCTGCTGCTGCCGCAGAATCGGCTCGAGCGGGTCACGTGGATGCCCGCGTCCGCAGGAGCAGCGAGCCAAGCCGCGAAGTTTGGGACAACCCGGTGCTATGGCGCGAAATGTGTACATGGGCGTACGGTAAAAAGGCACTTGTCATTCGACTTGCGTACCTGGTGCTGTTTGCGATGGCGGCCGCGGGGGTCTATTGGACGGTGCGCAGTGGGGCGGCGCTGGCGCAGACCAGCGGGGGGGGCGCTATCCCGGCCGCAGTTTTGCCACTGGCCCCCTTTTTTCTCGTGAGCCTGGTGATCGTCAATGCGCTGGCCGTGACGAGCATCACCAACGAGCGAGACGGAGGTTCGCTGGACCTGCTGTTGGTCACCGACCTGACGCCGCCGGAGTTCATCTTTGGCAAAATGCTCGGCGTGGCCTATGTCACGCGAGAGATGGTCGCACTGCCGCTGGTGTTGTGCCTGTACTTGTGGCTCGTCGGCGGGATGACGTTTGAAAACCTGGTCTGGCTGCTGCTCGGGCAGATTGTCATGAATGTCTTCGTGATCATGCTGGGCATTCACTGCGGCATGCATTACGCCAATAGTCGCAGCGCCATCGGCGTCAGCCTCGGGAACGTGTTTTTCCTGTTTCTCGGCGTCGTTACGCTGATCTTGTTCATGATCTCCTTCAGCGGATCGTTCCAGACTCAGCTCGCGCCGTTTCTGGCGTTTATTGTGGGAGGAGGAGTCGGTCTGTTTGTCATGTTGGGAGTTCGCAACCCGTCGAGTGCCATCACACTCGCCTCCGGAGTGCTTCCGTTTGCCACTTTCTTCGCGGTCACCAGCTTCCTGCTTGAGCACTACTTGCAGGTTTTTCTCGTGGCCAGTGCCGCTTATGGTTTTGCGACGGCGGCGATGCTCGTGCCGGCCCTATCGCAGTTCGACGTGGCGATGGGGCGGACGAAGTTGGCGGGGGACGACTAACGTAGGACGGGTTTCCAACCTGTCCAATCGGTTTTCTGGACAGGTTGCAAGGTTTTCTACGCCAGCCGCTGGGCCAGCTCAGATTCCACGTCGTCGATTTTCACCCGCCACTGTTTCAGGCTGTCCCGGTCGCGGATCGTAACCGTCTTATCCTGAAGCGACTGGCCGTCGACCGTAATACAAAACGGCGTTCCGGCTTCATCCTGGCGGCGGTAGCGACGGCCGACTGCTCCCTTCTCGTCATAAAAGACGTGCCACCGCTGCTTGAGCGCGCGGTAAATATCCTGTGCTACCTCCGGCATTCCCTCCTTCTTCACGAGCGGGAAGACGGCGGCCTTCACCGGCGCGATCCGCGGATGAAACTTCATCACCACGCGGGTTTGCATCTCTCCCTTTTCATCCGGCGCTTGATCCTCGCAGTACGCCTCGCAAAGGAAGGCGAGCGTCCCGCGGTCGGCGCCAGCGCTCGGCTCGATGACGTGCGGGATGAAGCGCTCGTTGGTCAGGTCGTCGCGATACGAAAGGTCTTTGCCCGACCCTTTCCACTTCGGCTTGCCATCCGGCCCTTGCTCGACGACGAGTTGCCCATCCCTGGCCACAAGCTTGCCTTCCATGTGGCTGCGGAGGTCGAAATCGCCGCGATGAGCGATCCCTTCCAGCTCGCCAAATTCTCCCGCCGCCAAAAAGGGAAACGCGTACTCGATGTCGCTCGTGCCGCAAGAATAGTGACTCAGCTCCTCCTTGTCGTGCTCGCGGAGCCGCAGCCGGTCGCTGGCCAGCCACAGGTCGGTATACCACTTCACGCGGCGGTCGCGCCAGTACTGATACCACTGCGGCGAGCTTTTTGGATGGCAAAAAAACTCGATTTCCATCTGCTCAAACTCGCGCGAGCGGAACGTGAAATTCTTTGGCGTGATCTCATTGCGAAAGCTCTTGCCCATCTGCGCGATGCCAAACGGAACGCGCACGCGAGTGCTATCGCAGACATTTTTGAAGTTAACGAAGATTCCTTGCGCCGTCTCCGGACGCAGAAATGCTGCATCCTCTTCAGTTCCCAGCGCTCCCACGATCGTTTTGAACATGAGATTGAAATCGCGCGGGTCAGTAAGCGTCCCCAGGCTCTTGGCGTCCGGCCCAAGTACTTTGCCGTAGTCACTCGGGTCGATCTTGGCCAACGAAATGAGGGGGCTTTGCCACATCAGATCGGCGGCATCCTTTGCCCGCAAGTTGAGAAATTTGAGCGCCCGATGTTCGATGTCCGCTTCCTGGTTCTCTTCGACGGAGGTCGTGACAAAAAGCTTCTGGCCCCTGGATTCGACCCAGCGCCCCGGCACCTGGTCGTAGCGATACCGCTTCTTCGACTCTTTGCAATCGACCATTTTGTCCACGAACAGATCGTAGTGCCCCGAACACTTCCACACCTGCGGATGCATGATGATGGTGCAGTCGAGTCCGACCATTTCATAGGCTTCCGGGGCCCCCGGCGGCGCGGCCAGGTCGTCGTGGCCGGTGACCATGTCCCGCCACCAGGCCTCCTTGATGTTTCGCTTCAGCTCCACGCCGAGCGGACCGTAATCCCAGAAGCCATTCAGCCCGCCGTAGATCTCGCTCGACTGGAACAAGAACCCGCGGCGCTTGCAGAGCGAGACCAGCTTTTCCATTTCCATGGCAATACCAAAGGCAAAAGGGTTCGGCAAAGTCACAATTTACCGGCTGTCGTTCCGTCTGGTCTATGCCACTGTCACGCGCATCTTCACCAGGTCCAGTCGCGGCACGAGGTCGAACCGGTCGATGCCGGCGGCAAGGGCAATGTCGCTTTCGAGTCCAATCTCAACCAGATGGCGGCCACCGCGGCTCCGCCGAAGGGCGCGAACCAGCGAATCGTTACCGTCATCCTCCGATCGACACGCGCGCCAGACATCGGCCGCAATTTGAGCCTGGTCGTTGAGAGAACACTTGTTGTCCCGGTCTTGGACGAGTTCTTCTACGATGGCTCCGGCCAGCAGCGTATCCTCGCCAGTCACCTCCCCCTCCGTGCCGGCGCAAACCAGCGCTACCCCACTGGAAGCTGGAGGCGAGAGTTCCGCCGTCAGTTCGCGGCAAACCGCCGAAAAGTTGACAAATGCCCCTAGCAGAACACATCGGGCCTTGGAGCAGCGCGCCATGGCCCGTGTGCCGTTGGTAGTCGTGAAAACAACCGTGCGGCCGCCGACAGCAGCCGGAGTGTATTCCCGCGGCGAATTCCCCAATGGAAAGCCGTCAATCCGCAATCCGCCGCGCTCACCGGCGAGCAGTGCGGCCGGCAAATTTGCCGCTAGCCGCCGCGCGTCATCGACTTCCTGGCAAATGAACACGTCGCGAGCGCCGCTGGCCAGCGCGTACACAATGGTCGTCGTGGCACGCAGCACATCCATGACGACTACCAATCGGCCGGAGAGCCTTTCCGGTTCGACAAGCGACGGCAGCAGATAGACGTCCAGCGGCGTGGGCATCCTGGCGCGGCGTCTTAAGAATTCCCGCAACCAGTGGTCGCGGCATTACCAGAACGCGAAGTCGATTACCACCCCATGACCATGTTGGATTCGATTACCTTCCGGGCGGCTTCCAGGTCGGAGCCCGTCTCGTGCATGTAGAGACGAATCGCGTGCACTTTGTCTCCGGCGGCTTTGGACAGGCAATCCCGGGCAACGCCGCAAACGTCCATCCGCGTGTTGGTCAGACCGAGCGCCCCTTTACTGATCACCCACGTGTCCCTGGGCCGCTTGGTCATACGGATCACCCGATCGTGCGGGTAGGCTTCTTTGACCACGTTCGTCGCGTGCGATTCGTCGGCAGCCCAGGTGATGATGATGTGAGCATCGGTTTCAACCTCAAACAGCGGCATGGAAAACTCCTTCCCTCAATGGGACGCTTGGAGGATCGTGGCGGACGTCACCCTGGGGCGGCGGCCAGGATTGATGAAGAGAAACGAGCGAGAGGCAATCGTGAAGTGCGGCAAACCGCAGGTACAAGGCCGCTAATCGTGCGACGTGGGATGGCTGCCCCCAGCACGGCCACCACGTCACTGCCGGCTGGTACTGACCATCCAATTCGCTTCCGGGAGATACCACGGTTCCGCCTCGAGGCGCGGTAAGTGGATCAAGCACGCAACTGCACTTAAGCATCGCCCATAATGGCAGTTTTGGCAAGTGCGAGTTGCACCATTACCTGGCAGCAGCGCTGCAAAACACGCCTCATTTTCCGATGCAATACAGTGCTTCGTTAGACCGCAGCAGCATTCGGTCGCCCACTACTGCCGGGCTGGCGTTGAACACGCTTTTGTCGAGCGGCGGCACGTGCGAAACCAACTTATATTCCGGCTTCGCTGCCACCACGTAGACCCCGCTTTGGCGGCTGACGTAATACACATTGCCGCCTGCCAGCACGGGCGAGGCATAGATGCGATCCGAGCGTGGCTCGAGCCGCTGATCGTACTTGAGCTCGCCGGTCGTCGCGTCGGCGCAATACACAATGCCGCGGCTTTCATTGGCCCAGAAAAGGTGGTCGTCGTGGTACACCGGGGAGGAAACATTGGACCCGCGATTGACCTCCCAAAACGGCATTACCTCGCCGGTTCCGCCCAGCTTGATGGCGATGCCAGTGCCGGCGCGGCCGCCGATGGCGACCACAATGCCGTCAAATGCCATAGGACTTGGACAAACATAATCTTGCACTCCAGGACAGGTCCACAGCTGCTTGCCGCTGGCCGGATCGAGCCCCTGCACCTCTCCCTGCATGGAAACGACGAGCTCCGGCGTTTTAGCGCCGCCATCGGTCGCCAGCACGGGCGAACTCCACGCCCGCCGCATGCGGGGAGTGGACCAGACCTCATTTCCCGTTTTCTTGTCGAGCGCCACCAGCGAGCCGCTCTCCACGCTGGCGTTGACGATCACCAGGTCCTTGTACAGTACCGGCGAGGTGGCGGACCCCCAGTTATGGGTCCGATCGCCAACCGATTTCGTCCATAGGTGCTGGCCGTCCAGAGTCAAAGCAACGACCCCTGACTTGCCAAAGAACACGTAGACGTTTTGGCCGTCGGTTGCGGGCGTGCTGCTGGCAAATCCGTGCAGCGCTCCGAAACCGCGAAACTCCTGCTCCGGTTGTTTGGCGGGCAAGTCGTAGCGCCACAATTTCTTGCCGCTGGGCAGGTCGAAACAAAGCACGTGACGTGTGAGCTGGGACATTTCGCCGGGATCATTCTCACTTAGTCCATAGCCCGAATAGCAGGTCACCACGACCTTGTCCTTCCAAATAACTGGCCCCGAAGCGCCCGGGCCTGGAAGCTCCGTCTTCCAAACGAGGTTGGTGGAGTTGTCCCAGGTGGTGGGAATCTTCGCGTCCGCGGCACTGCCGTCGCGCGTGGGGCCGCGAAACTGCGGCCAGTCTGCCGAAAATGCGGGCGCTGAAAGCGCAGCCAGCAGCCAGGCCGCTGCAATTGTCCCAGCGCAGAAGGAATTCACGGCAATCAATCGGGGTGGTAGGACGTTGAACATGGTCAGGGCTCAAGGAGGGTGTAAAAACTAGCGACAGCCGGTGGTAAGTACCGCGAAGGGGTCGTCAGGTTTTTGCCAATAGTACGAATACGGGCCGATTCGTCAGCTTCCCCCGACGGAACGAAGATAGTCTTTCACTGCCGCCGAGCGTAGCATGATCCCCGAAATCAGCCCACACACGCCGTTGACAACGTCACAGGCGAACAGGCTCCCAATCTGGTAGCTGGGCAGCCGATGGAGGCCCCACCATAACCGGCCAGCTGCTCGCGACAGCGTTACCAGGCCGATCACGATTACGACCCCGACAAAGGGCAATAACATCGGGATCGACAAATAAAAGGAGAAACTGGCGGCCACGACAATTCCCCATACGCCGCCGACTCCCCACAGCAGACGTGCGACGACGAGCTGCCAAGGGGGAGTGGCCAGCCGCTGGACAAGCCACGATGCCGATTCCGTTGCGGTTGTCGGGGCTGGTTCTTCGGCCAGTTCCGCCATCACCGGTTCGGCGAAGGAAAGATCCTGCGTCCAGACCGCGCTGGCAGCCGGCGCAGGTATCGCGGCCTGACCACCGGCGGCTGAAAGCCACTGCCGCCACTGGTCGGCATTCTCGCTACCGGCATGGCCGGTTAACACTTGCAGCGTCCAAAGTGCGTCGCCGCGCAGGGGACTGGCTTCGTCTGCAACGATTGCCACCAGCGTGTCGGCTGCGCTGAGATCGCCGGTAGCCGCCAGGGCGACAACGCTTCGCCGTCGGATTGGGAGAGGTACGTGTGGATTGACGATTTCCGGCAGCAGAAATCGGCGCGGGTAGCTCGCACACTCGGGCCGAGGCGGATCGATCGGCGTCGCCGGCTGCTCGTGCAGCCACGTTTGCCATTGATCAAAGAGTTCGATCGGCCGCAGGCCAAATTGCCGTGAAAAAGCCGTTTCGGGGTCGTCCTTGGGCCCCAGGTTGCGAACGAACGCGATGAATTTCTCCCGCCGCTCGCCCGACGGCGATAGCAGAAAGAACGCTGCCAGCGAATTGGCCAGAGCATTAAGCTCGGAAAGTTGCTTGAGCTCATCGGCATCTTCTTTGGCCAGCACGAGCCGAGTCCACGCCAGCGCCGAGAAGCTGAAGAGCTGGTCCCAAAGTTCTCGCAGCCGCTCTGGGCCTGCCGTGCCGCGCAGAAGGCGCAGGCTCTGGCGCATATCCGCTTCGTAGCGGTCTTCACGACTGATGAAACCAGTCAGCGCGGTCCCCAGCCACTGGGGCGCAGCAAATCGCCAGTAGCGCCGCACCAGCGCCAAAGCAATCGCATTCCGCAGTCCATGAGATGGAGATCCAGCATAGCGACGAAATGTCTCCTGGCAGATTCGCACTTCATCCGCCCACCACCGCTGCACGGAAATAGCGCCATGCGGCATGTGCCGCGCGTGCAGTTTGTCAAACTGTTCCTGATGTTCGACGCCGATTACCAGCAGCGGATAGCGCAGGACGATCTCGCGCTCCAGCACGTCGCTCATCTGTCGGCGAACCTCCTCGACATGCCGCGGGAACTCGCTGTCGATCGTGGACTGACCCAGGAACCAGCCATGCACCGTTCCGAAATCAACGTAACGTCCCTTTTCGCGCGTCAGCAGCCGGGCCTGCCGCCTGGCAAATGAGACGGGAAGCAGCCAGGCATAGACGAACTGAATCGCCACGACGGCGACAACCGCCAAGAAAATGAGGCCCAGAATCGTGCCGGCTCCCGAGAAGAACCGCCAAATCGAGAACCCGCCAGCGAGCGCTTGCGAGCCAAGTGTCGCGTACACGAGCGTCATGACCAGCATGATGACGAGCACCCACACCGTCGTGCTCCAAGGCGACCGCTGGATGGGCGGCTGCCATTCAACTCCCGCGGCAATCTCCCGCAGCCGTTGCCGCCGAGCCACAAGTCCCCAGGCCACCGCCCAACCGATAAATGCCACACTGTACATGGCCGCATGCAGCGGGCGATTGAATTCCCCGATGAGATGCAGCCGCGTCCCGCTCGACGCATCGTAGACTGCTATGCCCTCGCGACCGGCCAGGCCGACGAGCCGCGAACCATTAGCGGAAAGCCGCCAGTTGTCCATCAGCAGCGAGAAGTTGGTCGTCCAGGGAGTGAAGCTGATTCCTTCCTCCTTTTGCCAAAGACGCTGGCAGGTTTTCACGTCCCAGACTTCAATGCCAAGGGGACTCCAGACCACCAGGCGCGATCCATCCCGCGAAAGATCGGCGCGCCAGGAGTACTCACCCGGCCTTATCTTCTGCGGCTCGGACACATTGGCGTTCAGTTGATATACCAGGATCTCCCCACGAGAAGATGTCCCGACCGTCGGCTGTGCCTCATTGATTGCCACGTGATTTCCATCGCGTGACAGTGCCCACCCCTGTAAGAGGCTAATGGTGGAAAAATCCCGGAGCGGTTGCCCCGTCCCCGCGTCGAGAAGATAGAGCTTGCTGTTACTGGCGTCCATTGCCGCCACCGTAGTGGCTTGGGCGTCGATGGCAACCTGATGCAGGTACGAGCTGCCGGCGATCTTGATTCTGTTCTTGGGCTGTCCTGTACTAAGATCCCACAGATCAACCGCCGCGGCAGTCCCTGTTGTATTGAAGGTCGTGCTGACTGCCGTCGTGCCGTCGAGACTGACATCCCAGGCCAGGAATTGTTGCGGTGTTCTTACCACCGTTTTCGCACGATCCTGCGCAATGTCCCACGCGACCAGCTCGCTTCCCCTCCCCCCCAGTTGATAGATGAACAGCGACCCGCCATCGGTAAAGCGCAGGCTCTGGAAATAGGCGCCGGTCATCTGCCGGCTGGCGACCTTTTTCGGCCGCGAACCGGAAATGTCCCACACATCGATGGTTCCCCCGTCGTAGGCCGTCGCCAGCCGTTTGCCGTCGGGTGAAATCTCCGCCGCGGTCAGTCGAAACTGACTCCCGGCGCGCCAGGCCTGCGTCGCCCAGCCGGCGAGCAGCCCGCACAGCGCAGTGACGAGCAGAAGTTGGAGGATAGTAAATCGTGGCAGTCGCATACGATGCCCAGAGTTGCGCACTGGATGGGGTTAGATACTCTACGCCGTGGCAACATCGATTCCGTGCTCCGCTGCCAGGCAAATCCGGTCTAATTCTTCCAGACTGATCGCCAGCGGCGGCATGATCACCACCACATCCCCCAGCGGCCGCAGCCAGACCCCTTCGGTCAAAGCGTGCCGGCAGACGCCGGCCCCCCGCCGCTCTTCCCAGGGATACGGCTCCTTCGCCGTCATGTCTCTCACCAGCTCGATGCCGGCAATCAGACCGAGTTGGCGAACGTCGCCGACGTGGGGCTTTTTGGCAATTCGCGCCAGGTGCTGACTCAGTCTGTCTATTCTCGGCGGTAGTTTTGCCAGCGTCTGCTCCTCATCGAAAACCTCGAGCGTTGCCAGCGCCGCCGCGGCGCCCAGCGGATTGCCGCCGTAGGTGTGGCCGTGGAAGAATGTCCGCGATTGTTCATGGGTGCCAAGAAACGCCTGCCAGACGTCGCCTGTGGTCAGCGTTGCCGCCAGGGGTAAATATCCGCCGGTGAGCCCTTTGGCCAGACACAAAAAATCGGGCGTGACCTCTTCATGTTCACAGGCAAATATTTTTCCGGTGCGACCCATGCCGACAGCCACCTCGTCGGCAATCAGCAGCACGTCATACCGGCGCGTCAACTCACGGACCCCACGCAAAAAACCGGGGGGGTGCACGATCATTCCGGCGGCGCACTGCATCAGCGGCTCGATCACGACTGCCGCCAGCTCCTCGTGATGCTGTGCAAGTGCGACTTCCAACACGCGCAAGGATTGCTCGCAGGCCGTTTCGCTTGTCACGCCTGGAGGCAAGCGATACATATCGGGTGTCGGCAGCCGGATGACATCGAACAACAGCGGGCGAAACATCTCGTGGAACCGCGCCACGCCTCCGACGCTGACGCTCCCCAGCGTGTCGCCATGGTAGGCGTTATCCCAGGCGAGGTATTTCGAACGTAGGACAGGTTTCCAACCTGTCCCAACGGACGTTTCACCCAGGACAGGTTGAAAACCTGTCCCACGTTGCCGCCAATACTGAAAGGCCATTTTCAAGGCCACTTCCACCGCGGTCGCGCCGTCATCGGAAAAGAACACGTGCGACAATCCGTGCGGAGCCAGGTCCACAAGTTTCTTCGCCAGCTTGACGGTCGTCGGATTGCCCATTCCCAGATTGGTGACGTGCGCCACCTGTTCGAGCTGCCAGCGAATGGCCGCATCCAGTCGCGGGTGACGATGTCCGTGCAGATTGCACCACAAGCTGCTGACGCCGTCGAGATACTCCCGCCCCTCGACGTCGATCAGCCGGCATCCTTCGGCGCGCTCGATGAGCAGCGGCTCGTATTCGGCCATTTGCGTGAACGCGTGCCAGACGATTTCGCGGTCCCAGCGCCTTAAATCATCGACGGACGGGACGGCCATGGACGGTTCCGACTTTCGAGTTTCTGGTTCCAATTGATAAACTGAGAGTGTCTGATTTCACTTGCCGTCGCCAACTCGAAACTCCAAACGGAACTTACCACGAGACGGTCACTTTTTCCCCGAGGGGCACTCCCAGCATCGCCTTAGCACTCTCTCCGACGATGGTCAGCTCCAGAAAGCCGCTGGGCGCCAGAATGGCCAGCAAGGAAAATTCCGGCTCTTGGTGATCGGGCAGGAACAAACCGATCGTTTCATGCTCGTCGCACCGGATTTTCACGGCGGAATCGCGCGGGGCCGCGTCAAGCTGCCCATGCGCGATGTCGGTCACGAGGTTTCCGTCGTCGCCGTAGGCGATCACTTTCCCTTCGATCTTCCCAGGCACGATTGGACGCTCCCGTGCGCGAAAGCCCGCCTTCCTGAATCTTTCAATGTAAAGTGCAGCAGTGCCGCGGCCAAGCGCGATCCCCTGATTCTGCCTCGGCCATCACTTGCCCGCGGGCCAGCGTGCGACGACGGCCGTCCCTTCGCTGGCGGACAGCACTGCCGCCGCGCTCCCGCGCACGGCAGCAATTTCGAGCCGACCTTGCGAATCGACGAGCGCCACGAGCGTTCCCGACGGCGACAACTCGTACGCGTCCTGAAGGCCGACGATCGTCCGCCCCTTGCATTCCACCACAACTTCCGAGGCAGGCACTGCCGGCGGCAATTGATCGACCCGCACGTTCGTAATCAAGTTCCCGAACGAATCGATGAGCAGGACTTCTCCCAGGGCACGATCGCTAGCCAGTCGCGGCTGAGGAATCGGCACGTGGAGGAGCGAGACAAGCGGCGGGCCCAGTTTCGCTGGCGCCAGGCCGCAGGCGAGATGACCTGCCACGGGCGCCAGGATGTCGCGACCATGAAACGTCGGGGAGACCTCCGCCGCCCAGAAATCCGGCCGCTCGAGCGAAATCACTTCGCCGCGCGGCGCTAGTTGCGAGACTAGGGTCAAGAGGCCATTATCGGGCGCAAGATATCGCTGCCCGCCGAATTCGGCGTAGACGAGCTTGCGGCTGGTGCCGACTCCGGGATCGACGACCGCCACGTGAATCGTCCCCGGTGGAAATCGCGGCGTGACATCAGCGAGCACGAGCGCCCCTTCGCGGATGTGCTGCGGCCGAATCCCGTGCGTGATGTCAACGATCTCCGCCTGGCGACAGTGGGCATAGATGACCCCCTTCATCTGCGCGACATAGGGACTTCCCTGCCCAAAGTCGGTCGTCAACGTAATGAGGGGACCCATCGCAGTAGGCCAATCTGTAGCGAGCGATTACACTGATCGTGCTCGTCGGCGATTCGCCGGCGGCAGTCGTCGTGGAAACCAATTGAAATGGCAGTGCCTTTGTCCTTGATAATTTTACTGGGCGGCGCAGTGCTCGTGCTGGTGATCGTGGCGGTGGTTGTCGCCGCAGTAATGGCTTCGTCCAGACGGCGGGACGAATAGAGTGACGCGATGACTTCGCGCGTGCACTCGAGGAGAAATAAGTGATTCTGGCATTCGGCGAAATCATGGCCCGACTGGCGCCGCCGGGACATCTTCGCTGGCGGCAAGCGCTTCCGGGCAGCGTCAACGTGACTTGGGGCGGGGGAGAGGCCAACGTCTGTGCCTCGCTGGCCCTATTCGGTGAGCAGGTCCGGTACCTGACCGCACTGCCGCGTACGCCGATTACCGAGTCGATCGAAAGTACGTTGCGCGGCCTGGGAGTGCAGACGGACTACGTCCTGTGGCGGAAGGTGGGGCGGCTGGGACTCTACTTCGTCGAAACCGGCGCCAACCAGCGGGGCTCCACCGTGATCTACGACCGCGACCAGAGCGCCATCAGCCTGGCAGGGCCTGAGGAATACAACTTCGCGGCGGCACTCGACGGAGTCACCTCGCTTCACATCACCGGCATCACGCCAGCCATCAGCGAGTCGGCATTTCGCGCGACGCTGGCCCTGGTCGCGCTGGCCCGCGAGTACGACGTCACCGTGTATTGCGATCTCAATTTCCGGAAAAAGCTCTGGAACTGGCGGCAGGGGACCACCGCCAAGGATCTCGCACGCGACTGCATGTCGCGGATTTTGCCGCACGTGAACGTCGTAATCGCCAATGAGGAGGACGCTGGCGACGTGCTGGGGATTCACGCCACGGGAAGTGACGCCTCGGCCGGCAAGATTGACCCGGCGGCCTACACGAGCGTGGCGCAGCAAATCGTCGAGCGATTCCCCAGCGTCTCCCGCGTGGCCATCACGCTGCGAGAAAGCGTGTCCGCAGACCGCAATCACTGGGGTGCGATGCTGTACGATGCACCGCGCAAGCAATCGTTTTTCGCGCCCTTAGGCGAGCACGGCAGGTACCAACCCTACGAGATTAGCGACATCGTGGATCGCGTCGGCGCCGGCGACTCGTTTGCCGCCGGTTTGATCTATGCCCTGCGCTCCAAGGATTACGCCTCCGATATGCAGCAAGCCCTCGGATTTGCCGTCGCGGCCAGTTGCCTCAAGCATTCGATCCAGGGGGACTTCAACTACATCACGCGAGAGGAGGTCGAGGCCCTGCTCAAAGGCAATCAATCGGGACGCGTGCAGCGGTAAGATACCTGCTGTGATCAGTCGCCGGCATGCTCGACGACTTCTCCGACCAGCCCCTCAAGCAGCGTCATGCCTCCTTGGGGCATGCCACGCTCGACGATCTGGCCGCCGACGCGGTAGTTGTAAAAGTAAAGTGGAATCCCCTCGCCGATGTGCGGCCGCGGCATGTCCTGCAAATGAATATGCAGGTGCGGCTCGCTAGTATTGCCGCTGTTGCCAACCAGTGCCAGCTTCTGGCCGCGCGTGACCTGGTTCCCGTCCTTGACGGCAATTGAGCCGCGTTGCAAGTGGCAGAGAAATAGATACTCCCCGGGCGCAACCTTGAGGATGATTTGATTTCCACCGGCGGGCATCACCGTCTCCGAGGTTTTCAGCGGCGTATCCGGCATGCCGTCCAGCACGGCCACCACTTTTCCGTCGGCCGGCGCCAGCACGCTCACGCCGTAGCAGTAGTAATCCTCATAGCGGCTGCCATTGCCGCCGTGCGTCTTGCCGTCCTTGGCGACCAGGAGGTCATAAGCCCAGCGCTGATCCGGATAGCGCGTATGGTAGTTTCCGACCAGCCGGTCGCCTCCCCAGCCCACGAGGATTTGCCCGTCCAGCGGCAGTCGGAACCGAACCGCACTTACCTCACCTTCGTGAGATGAGGGATAGTGGCGAAAGGCCAGCGGCGCGAAGGCAATTGCCGCGACGAGCGCCAGGCCCAACCAGCGCCAGCGATTGAAAATCGGCCGCCGCCACAGCGACCAGGCAACCGCCGCGAGCAAGAGCAGCAGCGAAATCCCACGCCAGATGATCCCGTCGACGCCAAAGGCCCAGCAAACGAAGCCCAGCGGACCCCGCCAGACGTGAGGCACAACGAACAGCGCGGCCTGCGCGAGCAGCACGCTTGCCGCCAGCCAGAACCACCAGTCCCGTTTCGGCCGCGGGCGTGCCATTGCCGGTTTGTCCATCGCCAACGACCCGGGCTAGAACTCCAATTGCATCACCTCGGCTTCGTCGTCGAACATTGAAGGACCGTAGCGAACGGCAATCTGCTCGTCGTCGGAGCGAGCAATCACGCCGCCGTCGGAAACCTCTTCGCCGCTCGTTAGCAAATAGCCGATCACCTCGGTACACATCTCGTAGATTTCTTCCGGCTTTCGCCCAGTCCGCAGGATTTCGATCTCCCGCCGGCCGAAGGCAAACAGGCCGGTCGTGTAAAAGCACCAGCCGTCGTCGTCGGTCGGAGCGATGTGCATGTCGATCCACAGCCCAGGGTTGAGGCTTTCTCGCGACAACTCCGCCGCCTGTTGCTGGAATGACTGCGGCTGATGGACGATTTGCCCATTGGGCCAGTAGACGCCGGCCGCGTCGCACTGTGGAAGTATGGCCGCTACGACTCGCGTCAGCCGCAGGTGCCGATCGACGGCGTCCTCGCTACTGGGTGCCAGGCTGACCAGCAGATAGGCCGAATGCCGCTGGATCGTTTCGGTGGCCTGCTCCCACCACCAGGCGTTTTCACAGGGTTGTTGCAATTCTTCCCACGGTATCGGCTCGGACTTGAGGGCGACGGCAATTGGGCCGGCCCCCCAGCGAAAGACGGCCGACTCCATCCCCCGTGCCGCGTCCGCAGGCGGTCCTTCATCGGGATGGCGCTGTCCCAACTCCTCGACGACGGCAGTCACGTCCGGCAAAGCCCCCTTTTGCAGGGCGATCATGGCCACCAATGGCTTGCCAGAAGGATTGGCGGACATGGCTTGAAGGGGGCCAAGGGAAATGTCGGCTAGATGACAGTTTAGCCGCCCTGGCCTTCCCTGGAAAGGAACCGCTATCAGAGCTAACGAGCCTCTCAATGCACCTTTCGCAAGGTTTGCGGTCCCTCATCGTCCTCCAGAATGAGTTCCTGGTCGGTCAACGATCGGATGCGGTGTTGAATCGGTCGCCCGGTGCCATCCGGCCTTCTTAGCTCAATGGTTGCCGCGTCCAGCATGCGGTAGTTGACATCCACGGATCCGTTGGGACCCGACATCGTGACAATTCCTCCCTGCTTGAACTGCATAATTCCGCCGGTAGGCGTTTGCCACTTGCCCAGCAGCTTGCCGCTGGTGGGGGGAGCGCAGCCGGCCAAAGCCAGCAGTGGGATCAGCAGCCAATACACGGCGGGACGCATGGCTGTGCACCTCTCATGAGTGCCGAATAAGGGTTAGGAATCTTTTCGTCCAGGGCGCAGCAATATTTGCCGCCTGTTCAGCCTCCCCTCATCAAGCCCCCCCGAGCCTCGTTACCATACGGCTTGTCCTGCCTATCGATACTCCAGGCCTGAGCGATGTCCCACGATCTATACGACAATCCGCTGATCAGCCGCTATGCCTCGCGGGAGATGTGCCACCTGTGGGGGGACCAGCGGAAGTTCAGCACGTGGCGGCGGCTGTGGGTGATCTTGGCGGAGGCGGAAAAGGAACTCGGGCTGCCGATCAGCGATGCACAGATTGCCGAGTTGAAGGCCCACGCGGACGACATCGACTTTGCCGCAGCCCAGGCGTATGAGAAGAAACTGCGGCACGACGTGATGGCGCACGTGCATGCTTATGGCGACGTCTGTCCAACGGCGCGGCCGATCATACATCTGGGCGCCACAAGCTGCTACGTCACCGACAACACCGACCTGATCCTGATGCGCGAGGGGCTGACGATGGTCGCCGGTCGCTTGGCCGCCGTCATCGACGCCCTGGCGAATTTTGCCGTGCGGCATCGCGACCTGCCGTGCCTCGCGTTTACGCATATGCAGCCGGCGCAGCCGACGACCGTTGGCAAGCGGGCCTGCCTTTGGGCTTACGACCTCGCACTCGACCTGGCAGAGATCGAGAATCGAATCGCGTCGCTCAAGGCCCGTAGCGTGAAAGGGACGACAGGGACCCAGGCCAGTTTCCTCGCGCTGTTCCACGGCGACCATGGAAAGGTGCGCCGGCTCGAGCAGCTCGTGGCGCGGCGGCTGGGATTCGGCGATAGCTATGCGGTCACCGGCCAAACCTACAGCCGCAAGGTCGATAGCCAGGTGATTGACGCGTTGTCCGGCATTGGCCAGTCGTCCCACAAGCTAGCCACCGATCTGCGGCTACTCCAGTCGCGCAAAGAAATCGAGGAGCCGTTCGAGGCGGAGCAGATCGGCTCGTCCGCCATGGCATACAAGCGAAATCCAATGCGCAGCGAGCGGGTATGCGCATTGGCACGATTCGTAATCAGCCTGCAATCGAGTGCCGCCAATACGGTGGCGACGCAGTGGATGGAGCGGACGCTCGATGACAGCGCCAATCGCCGTCTAGTGATCCCGCAGGCGTTTCTGGCCGTCGATGCGATCTTAATTCTGCTCCAAAACATCGCCAGCGGCCTGGTCATCTATCCGCAGGTGATCGCCAAGAATCTGGCCGAGGAACTGCCGTTCATGGCCACGGAGAACCTGCTGATGGCGGCAGTGGAAGCGGGCGGCGACCGCCAGGAACTGCACGAGGTGATCCGCCGACACAGCCAGGCAGCAGCCGCTAGCGTCAAGCAAGAAGGCAAGCCCAACGACCTCCTCGCGCGGCTGGCCACGGACCCAGCATTTGCCAAGGTTGATGTGAAAGCAGCCATGGATCCGGCACAGTTCGTGGGGCGTGCGCCACAGCAGGTCGCGGAGTTTGTAACGGAAGTGGTGGAGCCGATCCGCAAGCGATATGCCGCTGCTCTCGGCAGTAGCGCGGAGCTGCGCGTCTAGCCCGTAGGGCGCCATCGGTTTGCATGCGCCCCGGCGGATTATTACGATAATCGTCGCTTGGGTTCACACCATGCAAATCTTGGAGTTGCTTCTCGATTCGGAGACCGATCATGGCGCGCCTCATCCGTATTGTGTTGTTAGCCGCCTTGGTAGCAGCAACGATCCCTTGCCTCGCCCAGGAAAAAGGACGCTTTGAAAGGCAACTTCGCGAGCGGGTGGTTGTCGAGACCGACGTGGAGTACGGCAAGGCGGGGGACATGCCGCTGCTTTTGGATGTGATCAAGCCCAAGGCGGTGGCCGAGAACGGCAAGCCGAAGCCGCTTGTTGTCTGGATTCATGGAGGCGCTTGGCAGAGCGGCGACAAGTCGAGCGGCCTGCCGCGGCTGGGATTGTGGGTGGCACAAGGGGACTACGTCGGCATTTCGGTCGGCTATCGGCTCAGCGGCGTCGCCACCTGGCCGGCCCAGATTCACGACTGCAAGGCGGCCATCCGCTGGATCCGGGCAAATGCGGACAAGCTGGGGATCGATCCCGACAAGATCGGCGTGTGGGGTTCGTCGGCGGGAGGTCATCTGGTGTCGCTCCTGGGCACCAGCAGCGACATCAAGGCGCTCGAAGGAAGCAACGGTAATCCAGGCGTTAGCAGCCAGGTGGCCTGCGTCGTCGATTACTGCGGGCCGAGCGATTTTCTCTTGTTCGCGCGTTCCGGAGCGTCGGCAGCCAATGCCAATGGACCAATCAGCAAGTTGCTGGGTGGCCCAGTGAGCGACAGGGAGGCCGCGGCTCGCGAGGCGTCGCCGGTGACTTACGTCACCAAGGACGACCCGCCGTTTCTGGTCGTCCATGGCACCGCGGACCGCACGGTTCCATTCGCTCAAGGGGAGAAGTTCTACGAGAAGCTGAAAGCGGCCGGCGTGGACGCCACTTTCGTGAAAATGGACGGCGGGGGCCACGGCATCGGCGGGCCGGAGATCACGGCTCGCGCGAAGGCGTTTTTTGACAAGCACCTGCTGGGGAAGACCGTGGAGGTGTCAGGAGAGGCGATCAGGGTGGAGGAGGGGAAACAGTGATCAACTTACAACCTGCCCGTCCGATGCGGGCAAGCACGGGAGCCAGACGATTGCAAATTGAAAATTGCAAATTGGCAATTGAAGATTTGCAATGAACAATTTGCAATTGCCGCCGGCATTGTTGCGACGTGGGTAACAAGGGCCGACGTTACTTTCCCCCAGGGCTATAGTCCGTCAGCGTCATGAAGACGCTGGTCACCTTCTCCACGATCTTGCCGTCTTTCTCCGAAGCATCGCGGGCTTTGATCCAATCGGGATCGGCCCGAAAGGCGTCCCACGATTTTTTCGCCGCATCTTCGCTCGCGTGCGAGACGACGTAGATCAGTGTGTTGTCCTTGAGCTTGGGGTCGGTCGGCACCCAGTACATTTCATTCTTCATTCCGTGCTTTTCGAAGAGCTTCATCGTGTGGTCGCGGAAGCGGGCATTCAGCGCGTCCAGGCGGCCGGGAAACGTGGTGTAGGTGCGCAGTTCGTAGAGACGGGGGGCGGTCACTTTCTTCTCCTGGCCGGTGGACGTGGCGACAAAATAGGCGAGGGTGCATGCCAGCAAGCAGCCGACGGCAGCGAGCAGGGGATGGGTGGGCAACCTCATGGAAAACTCCTGAACCAAAGGGAAATGGGCGTTGTCGATGGGGATACGATAGCCGATGGATAGGCGGCGGACAGCCCGGGCCGCACTGCGGAAAAAGCCGCTTGTGCCGGCGTTGACACCTGCCGGGACGTAACGTAGCTTTGAAGGTCAGAAAGGCGATTTTGCCCGTGACCCTGTCTCCCTACAGCACGATTTTCGCTTCCGCCGCTGTCGCGGTCGGCGTTCAAATTGTGATCATTATTGGAGGCTAAAGGGCCAGGGCCGCTTGCGTTAGCTTGAACATCGCAGCCCTGAAGCCCGACAGGTTTCAGGGTTTTTTTGTTGCCTGTGAGATCTCGCCATGTCTCGTTCCATCCAGATTTACGACACGACCCTGCGTGACGGCACGCAAGGGGAAGGGGTGAGCCTGTCGCTCCAGGACAAGCTGCAAATCACCGCGCGGCTGGACGAGCTGGGGATCGATTTCGTGGAGGGAGGCTATCCGCTTTCCAATCCGAAGGACGCCGAGTATTTCCAGAAGGTGCGGCAGCTCAAGCTTCGCAGCACGACGGTATGCGCCTTCGGCATGACGCGGCGGAAGGGAATCAAGGCAATCGACGATCCGGGCATGAACGCGTTGGTCGAAGCAGTGCTCGATCTGCCGCGGCCGACCTGCACGGTCGTCGGCAAGACCTGGGATTTTCATGTGACCGAGGTTCTGCGAGTGAGTTTGCCAGAGAATCTCGACATGATCTTCGAGTCCATCTCGTATCTGCGATCCAAGGGCTGCGAGGTGATCTACGACGCCGAGCACTTCTTTGACGGCGCCATTGCCAATCCCGAGTTTTCCGCGCGGACACTTCAGGCTGCCAAGGACGCCGGCGCCAAGATGATCGTCCTCTGCGACACCAACGGCGGGACGCTCCCAGAAAAGATCGCCGAGCGGACGAAAATTGCCGTCGAGTTTTTGGGAAACCTCCCCGTCGGCATCCATTGCCACAACGACTGCGATCTGGCCGTGGCCAACTCGCTGGCCGCCGTCGATGCCGGGGCTTCGCAGGTGCAAGGGACGATCAACGGCCTGGGGGAACGCTGCGGCAATGCCGACTTGATCAGTGTGATGAGCAACCTGGCGCTGAAGAAGGGATACCAGGTTCTCGGCGGGCGGAAGCTCGATCACCTGACGGAGTTGTCGCGCTACGTGTACGAAATGGCGAATCTGAATCTGCGGCCCAACCAGCCATTCGTCGGGCAAAGTGCCTTTGCCCACAAGGGCGGCATGCACGTCCATGCGATCGCGCGCGACACAAGTACGTACGAGCACATCGATCCGGCCAGCGTCGGCAACGAGCGGCGGATTCTCGTCAGCGAGCTGTCGGGACGGAGCAACATCGCGGCACTCACTGCCCGACACAACCTGGGCGACGACAAAAAGCTGATGGACGCGATCCTCAAGCAGGTCGTCGATCTGGAGGCGCAAGGCTACCAGTTCGAGGCGGCCAATGCGTCGTTCGATCTGCTCGTGCAGCGCGTGGCGGGGACGTTTTCGCCCCACTTCGAGCGGATCAAGTACCATGTGGACGTGGAGAACGAGGCAGGGGGGCAGACGCTAACCGAAGCGACGGTGAAGCTCCGCGTGGCGGGACACGAGCGACACGAGGTAGCCGAAGGGGACGGGCCGGTGAACGCTCTCGACGCGGCGATGCGTAAGGCACTCAATGGCAAGTTTCCCGGCCTGGCCGAGATGCGGCTGACGGACTACAAGGTCCGCGTCGTCAACTCCGAGGCCGGCACCGCGGCCAGAATTCGGGTCAACATTGAAAGTTCCGACCACCACGATGTGTGGGGGACAATCGGCGTGAGCGAGAACATCATCGAGGCAAGCTGGCTGGCGCTCGTGGACGCAATCGAGTACAAGTTGTGGAAGGATGGGGAGCGGGCGAGATAATCCGCGCCGCAAGGTTTCGACTTTCAAGGACGCGATGAGATATGTCTGCCGACTTCTCCCCCGAAGCCTTACCCAATCGCTTCGACTTTGCCGAGGCTCAGCCGCGAATTTATGCGGCTTGGGAAGCGGGCAAGTTCTTTCATGCCGAGCCGCATCCCAAGCGCGAGATGTTCTCGATCGTCATCCCGCCGCCGAACGTGACCGGGGCGCTGCACCTGGGGCACGCTCTCAACAACACGCTCCAGGACATCCAGATCCGCATGAAGCGGATGCAGGGATTCAACACGTGTTGGATGCCGGGGACTGACCACGCCGGCATTGCCACGCAGGCGGTGGTCGAGCGGCGGCTGCGGGAGGAAGAAGGGAAGACGCGGCACGATCTGGGTCGCGAGGAGCTGGTGGAGCGGATTTGGCAGTGGAAGGAGCAGTATGAGGCTCGCATTCTCAGCCAACTCAAGCAGATGGGCTGCTCCTGCGATTGGGAACGGACGCGGTTCACGCTCGACGAAGGATGCTCGCGGGCCGTGCGGCAGACGTTCTTCGACCTGTTCAGCAAGGGGCTGATCTACCGCGGCAAACGGCTGGTGAACTGGGACACGTTCCTGCAGACGGCAGTCAGCGACGACGAAGTGTTCCAGGAGACGGTGAAGGGAAAGTTCTGGCATTTTCGCTATCCGATAATCCCTCTCCCTCTGGGAGAGGGTGGCCGAAGGCCGGGTGAGGGTGAACCCGAGTTTGTCGAAATCGCTACGACCCGCCCCGAAACGATGCTCGGCGATACGGCCGTCGCCGTGCATCCCGATCCAGCGCGAGCGCTCGACAAGGCGGAGGCGGAGCTGCGCGAGCGGCTCGCCAAAGCGCCGGCCAAGGAGAAGGAAGGCATTGAGCAGCAGATCGATAACATCGTCAGGCGGCGGACGGAAATGTTGCCCCAGCTACTGAAGCTGCGCGACATGGCGAAGGCCGGCCGGAAGGTCATGCTCCCGCTGATGAAGCGGGAAATACCGCTCATCTGCGACGAATGGGCCAAGCCGGAACTCGGCAGCGGCTGCGTGAAGATCACGCCGGCCCACGATCCCAACGACTACGCGGTCTGGCAGCGCAATCCGTCGATCGGGATCGTCAACATCCTGAACCCCGACGGCACGCTCAACGAGAACGCCGGCATTTACAAGGGAATGACGATCGCCAAGGCGCGGCAGCGCGTGGTGGACGACCTCGACGGCCACGGCCTTTTAGGCGACGTGGAAGACCGCGAGATCGAACTGCCTCATTCCGACCGCAGCAAGACGCCGATCGAGCCGTACCTGGCGGACCAGTGGTTTGTGAAGATGGGGGATGAGGAGAGTTCAGAGTTCAGAGGTCAGAGGTCAGAGGTGGCTGGGGCTGAGTCCGCGAAGCCCCGGCCTGGGTTGGCCCAAATGGCCATGGATGCCGTCACCAGCGGCCGCGTGAAGATCATCCCCGAGCGGTACGCCAAGAGCTATCTCGACTGGCTGGGCGAGAAGCGCGATTGGCCGGTGAGCCGGCAGCTCTGGTGGGGGCATCGGATACCAGTGTGGACAAAGCACGCGGCGACGAAAGAGGTCTTCTCAGACGATTTTTCGTGGGTTACAGGCCAGATATCCCGTGACCGAGAGACCGCGGGCATGAGCTTCGATTTGTCTCCAAATCCGTCGGCAACTCCCGGATGGTTTGGAACAATCCACTTTTGTCTGGCCAATGACGGGGATAAACGTGAGGCCGATCTCGCGCGACATGGTTTCACCCGCGACCCCGACGTCCTCGACACCTGGTTCTCGTCCGCCCTCTGGCCGCACAGCACGTTCGGCTGGCCCGAAAGGACGCCGGAGCTCGCGTACTTCTATCCCACCAGCGTCCTGATCACCAACCGCGACATCATCTCGCTCTGGGTGGCGCGGATGGTGCTCACGGGGCTCAACAACATGGGAGAAGTGCCGTTCCGCCAGGTCTATATCCACCCCACGATTCTCGACGCCTACGGCGAGCGGATGAGCAAGTCGAAGGGGAACGGCGTCGATCCGGTGGACATCATCGATAAGTTTGGCGCCGACTCGCTCCGCTATGGGCTGACGTCGCTGACGACCGAAACGCAGGACGTGCGGATGCCGGTGCAGTTCGAGTGCCCGCACTGCCAGACGCTAATCGAGCAGACGAAAAAGAACCGCGAGCTGCCGAAGATCCCCTGCACCAAGTGCCACAAGGAGTTTTCCACGCAGTGGGCCAGCAAACCCGAGGACAAGGCACTGCCGCGGGCGGCCGTGGTGAGCGAGCGGTTCGAGCAGGCCCGCAACTTCATGAACAAGCTGTGGAATGCGGCCCGGTTTGCGCTGATCAACTTGCAGGGCACAGGAGACAGGGGACAGGAGACAAGGGACAAGGGACCGCTACTACCCACGACCGAAGACCGCTGGATTCTTAGCCGGCTTTCGACGGTGACGCAGAGCGTGACTGAGTCGCTCGAAGGCTACCACTATGCCGACGCGGCCAAGACGCTCTGCGACTTCGCCTGGGACGAGTTTTGCAGCTTCTACGTGGAGATTGCCAAGGCGCGGCTCGTAAGCCGCGACTCCGTCGCGAGCCAGGACCGCCGCGGAGCGGCGGCCTACGAAACGGCCAGGCGCATTCTGGCCCACACGCTGGACGTGCTGTTGCGATTGCTCCACCCGATGATGCCGTTCCTCACGGAGGAAATTTGGCGGCTCCTGAACCAGGTGGCACCCAAGCGTGGACTCGACGAGCTGATCGAACCGACGAAGCAGATCATCATCGCCCCTTGGCCGCGCGCCGACCTGTCGCATCAAAACAAGGAGATCGAAGCCCGCTTCGCCACCTTCCAGGCTGCCCTGGCCGCGCTCCGCGAAATCCGCAGCCGGCAGAGTATCGCCTCGCGGCAGGCGATCGAGTTTGCGATCAAGTGCGACGCGGCCACCGCGGCACTCCTCGAACCGATGAAGCCCTACTTCCAATCGATGGCCAATGCGGCCGCGACCGCACTGGGCGACAGCGTCACACCGCCCCCCACGCACGCCAAGACGGTGCTGCCGAACATGGAGATTTACGTCGATCTCAAGGACTTCATCGACGAGGAGGCCGAGATCGCCAAGAACGAACAGCTTGAGCAAAAGCTTATGGGAATCATCAAGGGTAAAGAGGCCAAGCTGGCCAACGAGAGCTTCGTCCAGCGGGCGCCGGCCCACGTGGTGCAGGCGGAGCGGGACAGTCTCGCCCAAGCGCAACAACAACTTGCCGCCGTGCAGGCGGCGCTGGCATCGCTGCGCAGGACAGGTTTGTAACCTGTCCTAAATGGGGCGAATCAGGACAGGTTGGAAACGTGTCCTACGTTACGCTGCCGCCGGGCGGTCGCGCGGCGTCAGGTGCGCCCGGTCGAACTGGCCGTGCTCCAGGAAATGCGTCACTTGCCGCGCCGTCTCAGGTTTCCACAAGACGGACGAGTGAAATCCCGGCAGCGTGATGTGGTCGGCCTCATTCGGCAGATGGGTCAGCGGCTCGGCTACCAACACGTCCTTTTCCGCCGCGATCACGCCAATGTGCACTCCCATCGGCACTGGCACCGACGCCATGAAGCTGCGGACGTCGTTGCTGAGCTGTGCCACGGGCGGGATCAGCCGCCCCAGCAGCGGGGCCATCCGCCGGGCAACGTGCGAGCCACCGTTGGGCGGCGCCAGCATGACCAGCCGGCCCATATTCGCCGGGCGATATTCCCCCAGCGCCAGCCGCGCCACAATTCCTCCCATGCTGTGCGTCACCAGGTGCAGCGCCGTACCGACGTGAATCTCTTCAAGCTGCCGGAGAAAATCAGCCAGGGCCTTTCCGTGGCGTTCGATTCGTGACCAGAGGCTGGCATAGCTCCAGTTGGTCACGCTGGCGTACCAGGGTTTGAGATGCCGCTCCAGCGGGGACATCACGGCACGCGGCGCGGCCAAACCGTGCACGAGCACGACGGCGCCGCGGGGGGCGGCTGGGTGGCTCATGGTGTTTCCTCTCGGGAACGCCTTCTCCCCCTGCTGGAAGTCTATCTCCCAGGTGGAATCCGGCCAGTGCAATTCCGGGATGTCGCTGCGGGATTGTGCGAAATGCGGACGGCAAACTCGCCCGGTCCGTTATTTGACTCACAGCACCGAGGCGATTGCATCGCACAGACGCGGCATGTTGGTCGTCGTCATCCCGGCGACGTTCATTCTCCCGCCGCCCGCGACGATGTAGACCGCATACTTCGTCCGCAGCTCGTCTACCTGCATGTTAGTCAGACCGGAGAAGGAGAACATCCCTTTTTGCCGCTGGATGAATGAAAAGTCGAATTTTGGGCTCTTGGACCGCATCGACTCCACGAACTGCCGCCGCATGTGGTGGATTCGCGTCCGCATCGCGGTCAGCTCATGCTCCCACTGCTTGCGGAGTTCCGCATCGCTGAGGACCGCGGCCACGATGGCTCCCCCGTGCTGCGGTGGGTTGGAGTAATTCGTGCGGATGCTGATCCGTACTTGCGACAAGGCCCGCTGGGCTGCGTCGGCACTTTGGGTGACGACCGTGAGGGCGCCAACCCGCTCGCAATACAGGCCGAAATTCTTGGAAAACGAGCTGGAAACCAAAAGTTCGGCATTTACGGACGCCAGCTCCCGCAGCCCCAGTGCGTCCTCCACGAGTCCGTCGCCAAATCCCTGGTAGGCAAAATCCACCAGCGGCAGGATTCCTCGCTGCGAGCAGACGGCGGCAATCTCGCGCCACTGCCCGGGCGTTGGGTCGATGCCGGTGGGATTCTGGCAGCAAGCGTGCAAAAGTAGCACGTCGCCGGCAGGGATTTTTTCGAGGGCGCCGCGCATGGCGGAAAAATCGAGGCCGGTGCCGGCGGCGTCGAGGTAGGCATACGTCTCGGTCGCCTGGCCGGCCGCCTGAAAAAT
>DASRJP010000098.1:0-48865 GCA_035649415.1 Pirellulaceae bacterium
CCTGGCCCGCGGTTCATCCGACTGGCCGTGGAGCCAGTGCCGGGGGATTATCTGCGGTTTCCCACGCCGCCCATTGCTGAGCAACTTGCCGAATTGCGCCGCGCGCTGGGGGCCACGGGCGTCTGACGGGCGGTCCACCAGTGCCGCTGCTCTTGGGGTGACGTTGATCGTGCTGGTTCGACCCTAATGAAAGCATGGTAAGTTATCTGGCGGTCCTGGCTCGCGTCTCGAGGCGACCAATGCGGACAAAGCGATGAAAACCGCGCGCACCAGTCAGTTGCCCCCTTTCTACACGCATGGGATCGGCTCCTTGCCACGTCCGCAAGTCGTGCGCGATCTGCTTGCCAAAAAGCAGGATATGTCTGCCGATGCCTTCGCCCGTACGCTGGACGACCTGGTGATCTTTGCGATTCGGCTTCAGGAACAGGCCGGACTCGACGTTGTTTCGGATGGCGAATGGCGGCGGTCGCAGTACATTCGCGAATTCCTCAGCCGCGTGGGGGGCTTCGAACGCTGCCGACGGTACTCACACCAAGGTGAGACGAAGTTGACTGAAGTTGTCGTTTGCCGCATGACCGCCAGCGAGAGCGTGTTCCGCGACGACGCCCGTTTTCTCCGCGCTCATACGGATCGCGTGACCAAGTTCGCCTTGCCCAGCCCCTTCCTGATTGCCGTGCGCTACTGGCACGAAGATCACAGCCGGGATGCGTATCCCACGGTGCAGCATTTTCTCGATCACCTTGCCGAAATCCTGGATCGCGAGGCACAGGCGCTCGTGGAGGTGGGGATTGATATTGTTCAACTGGACGACCCGGCCCTGACCTATTTCTGTGATCGCCGGCTGACGGGTGGAGCGGCCAGCGACATTCACGACGAACGCCTGCGGCGAACGTGGGATGCGGATCGTCAGCTGCCCGAAGCGATTGCGGCGATCAATCGCGTAGCCGAGGGGCTGCGGGCCGAAGTGCATCTCCATTGCTGCCACAGCGTGTACAAACGAAGAAGCGACGTGACGGGGGATTACAAGCCAATCTTGCCGCGGTTAGGTGAGGCCAAGGTGGACCGCGTCAACCTAGAATTCGCCTATCCCGGTACAGGCGACGTGAGCGACCTGGCCTTGCTGCCCCCCAATCTCAGCCTCGGCATGGGCGTGGTGGACGTGCGCAGCGAACACTTGCAGACCGTGGAGCAAATCGAATCGTTGGCCGAGGCGGGCGCGGCGATCGTCGGCCGAGACCGTATCGCGCTCAACCCCGATTGCGGCTTTGCCCCCGATGCGGGGGAGCCCCCCACCATCGACGAGGCGTATGAAAAGCTGCGGCGGCTGGTTGCCGCGGCGGAGCGCTTGCGGCAGCGACTCGTCTAGTGGACCACCGAGAGGCTCGAAAGAATCTGTCGCTTGTTACACGGATGGCCCAGTATTAGACTCCTGCCTGTTAGCGCGGTGACACGTATTGAGGGCTGCTCTGATGAATGCGTCAAGACTCTCCGGCTATTTTCGTTTGGCCGCAAGCTCCTTGTCCCTCGCTCTTCTTGTTTTCACAGCTATGGCTCGGTTCGACGGTCGAGCATCCGCGGCCGAGCCGAATGCAGCGGGCGATGAGCAAGGAGACACCAAGTTTGCCAAGGCTCGTCCGTGGGATGCGGAGCGCGACTTTCCGCGACCTATCACCGACGACAAGACGGTGACGTACGACTACCCAATCGTCTACGTGCGTGTGGCGCGGCCCTATCCCAAGGAATACTTCAATATCAATCACCTCAACCAGGCGGGGCTGCACCAAACGAACGCCCCAGGCGCCGAATTGAGGCTGCTCCATCCCGATGGACAGGATGAGCTCCTGGTCCCGACCCAGCCGCAGGAATCGATCACCGATCCGGCGGTCTCACTGGACGGCCAGTGGGTGTACTTCGCCAAATTCCACCACATGGCAACCGGTGCATCGGCATCGATGACCAAGCTGCAAAGCAAGCAAGGCGCCGATCTTTACAAGATTCACGTTCCCAGCCGCAAATTGGTGCAGCTCACCGCGCAGGAGCGAACGCCCAACACCGGCGCCATCCCGCCCAGCGTTGAGTCGCATCCCCGCGGCGTTCACAACCTCGCGCCCTGCCCCGTCTCCGGTGGCAAGGTGGTCTTCGTGAGCGATCGTAATGGCTACCGCGGCGTCCGCGAGCAAACGCAGCCGGCGCTACAGCTCTTTGTGATGGACGAAGACGGCCGCAATGTCGAACAGATCGGGCCGCTCAATCTGGGAACCGCGCTGCATCCCGTCGCGCTCAAGGACGGGCGGGTGATGTTCAGCTCGCTGGAAACCCAGGGGCTGCGGAGCGACGAGCGCTGGGGCATTTGGGCGATCCGTCCCGATGGCACCAACTGGGGCCCGCTCACCAGCGCCCTCGGATCCCCGCCGGGCCAGGCGGTGCATTTTCAGACGCAGCTTTCGGACGAGAGCATCGTGGTGGAGTCCTATTACCAGACCGGCTCGACCGATGGCTTTGGCACCTATTGGAAGTTCCCTCTGCGCTCGTCCCCCGGTGAAGCGCCCTTCGGCAACGGCGCCAAGGAGTATGCGCCCAGTGGCCTGCGGCAGTTGACGCTATTTGCCAACTTCGCCGACGTTCGTCCCAATCACCGGGAGAACCAGGTTTACAATCAGCCCTTCGCCGGCAACGTCACCCAGCCGTCCTGCGCGCCTGACAATCACCTGCTCACCACGTGGACGCCGCCGTGGGCCGGACAGGATCAGTCAGCCGAAGTCTACGACGCCGGAATCTATCTGCTGAAATCGGGTCGTCCCATCAATCACCCGTCGAAGATGCTGCTCATCAAGAACGATCCGCACTACCAGGAGCTGTGGGCGCGGGCGCTGGTGCCTTTCAAGCGGATTTACGGCATCGACGAGCCGCCGCGGCTCATCCATCGCAACGACGGAGAGAAATCGCCGCATCTCCCGCCGGGCACGCCGTTCGGCCTGGTCGGAACGTCGAGCCTGTATAAGCGCGAAAGCTATCCAAACGGGATCGTGCCGAAGGATGGGGTGACTGCCGCTTCGGCCACGCCCAGCGATCGCAAGCGGCTGTGGCGCGAGCTGGCCGTTTCCCGCTTTGGCAAACCCGGTAACTGGGGCGAGCAGGGTTCGGACGCGGGCCTGTATGACAACAGCGATATTTGGGGCGTTCGTATCCTGCTGCTGGAGCCGGTGAGCGACGCGGTATTCCGGGAGCGCCGTCATTTTGCGCTGGGGAGCAATTCCGAGGAACGCATTCGCATTCTGGGCGAGTTCCCCGTCCGAAAGTTCAGCGGCGACGACCAGCCTCTCGATCCCGACGGCAATCCCGATACGAGTTTCCTCGCCAAGGTGCCGGCCGATGTCGCGTGGACCTTTCAGACGCTCGACAACAACGGCATGGTCCTGAACATGGCTCAGACCTGGCATCAGGTGCGGCCAGGAGAAATTCGCAACAACTGCGGCGGCTGCCACGCGCACAGCCAGCAGCCGACCCGGTTCGAGCTCACCGCCGCCGCCCGGCCCGATTACAAGATCTGGGATTTGACGTCGAAGACTACGTTGTTTGCCGCGCAGGCCGCCAACAATCAGAAGTGGGACTGGCAGACGAGCACGAGCGTGGAGTATGCGCCCGGCGTGAAGGACGTCGAGTTCTACCGCGACATTAGGCCGCTGCTGGAGCGGAGCTGCGTGGCCTGCCATTCCCACCAGCACCAGTCGCCCGCCGGCAAGCTCGCGCTCGATGACTATCGATCGGCCCAGAAGGATGGGATCGTTCCCTGGGCCGAGAACGTGCACATTCCTAAGGAACTGCCGCGGACCTATGCGCGCCTGGTTCAATTCTCCTGGGCCTATCAGTCGCGGCGCAGCCCTTTGATCTGGAAGATCTACGGCCAGCGGCTCGACGGCTTCCACAACGACGACATCGCCAGTCCTCCGCTCGACTACGAGAACGAGAAAAACGTCCTGGAGTGGTGCCACCAGCGAAAGAACAAGGAGCGCGACGTGGACTATGCCGGCAGCTCCATGCCTCCGCCCGAGGCGATTGCCGGCACGTACAAGACGCCTCGCGGCCAAAGCGTGAAAGTCCCGCCGCTGACCAATCCAGAAAAACTCACATTCGTGCGCTGGATCGATATCGGTTGCCCGATCGACGTCCAGTACGATCCGCAAAGTCGCGGGCGCGGCTGGCTGCTCGATGAGGGGCGGCCGACGCTGACCATGGCTTTGCCCGAGGCCGGCCCCAATACATTGCCGCTATCGAGCATCTTGATCGGCATGCACGACTATCTCACGGGGCTGGACGTGGAGAGCCTGTCGATCGTCGCAGATTTTGAGGTCGATGGGGTGCGACCCGGCGAAAACCTCGCCGCGAAGTTCCAAGCCCTGCCTGGCAGCCGCTGGGAGTTTGTCCTTTCCATGCCCGTCGCACAGCTAGATCACGGCGAGCTGAATGTGAGCGTTAAGGATCGGCAGGGGAATATCGCCAAGATCAAGCGCTCGTTCTCGATTGGACCCGCGGCCAAATGAAGCGGTTTTTTGGCAGACGGACTTCGCGCCCCTTCCGATAAGGCTCAGAAAGCACGAAAGGAACGCCATGACAAGGTTGGCAACGTTGCTCATCCTCTTGGTCGTCAGCGCGCCGGCACTAGCCGCTGATTGGCCGGCCTGGCGCGGACCCACTGGGCAGGGCTTCTGCGAGGAGAAGGACATCCCTGTTACCTGGAGCGACAAGGAAAACGTCAAGTGGAAAGTGCCGCTGGCCAGCCAGGGCAATTCGACGCCGGTCGTCTGGGGCGACAAGATTTTCCTCACCCAAGCCAACCAGGGAGGCTCGCAGCGCAGCCTCCTGTGCTTTGCCCGCGCGAGTGGCGAGTTGCTTTGGCAGCGAGACGTCGCCTATGCCGAGAAGGAAAGGAACTGGGACGAGAGCTGGTACTGCAACGCCTCTCCGACCCTCGATGGCGAGCGGGCAGTCGTGAGTTTCGGCTCCGCGGGGATGTACTGCTACGACTTCGACGGCAAGGAGCTGTGGAAACGCACCGACTTGGGCACATGGGAGCATGCCTTCGGCAATGGATCGTCACCCGTGCTGTACGGTGAGCTGGCCATTCTGTGGTGTGGACCGAACGACCCCAAGGGGCGAAATTTTCTGCTGGCGGTGAACAAGAAGACCGGCGAGACGGTGTGGGAGCAGGATCACAGCTACGGCTCGTGGTGCACTCCGCTCCTCACGAAAGTGAACGGGCAGGACCAGCTCCTCTTGGGCTACTCGAGAGACGTCAAAGGCCAGCCGGATGACAAGACTGGATTCCTGTATGGATTCGACCCAAAAACCGGCAAGGAAATTTGGAAGTGCCAGGGTCTTAACAGTTATTGTTATACGTCGCCTCTGTTCGGCGACGGCGTCGCCGTGGGCATGGCGGGATTCGGCGGCTCGGCACTCGCGGTGAAGCTGGGCGGCTCGGGGGACATCACGTCTGACCGGCTGTGGCTGCACCCCCAGAATATCCAGCGCGTCGGATCAGGCATGGTGGTGAATGGGCACGTCTACATCGTGGACGAGAACGGCGTGCCGCGCTGCTACGACCTGAAGTCCGGCGAGGAGCAATGGAAAGTCAGCAAGCGGCCCGGCAGCGGCGCCTCGACCTGGGGCTCGATGGTTTGTGCCGACGGCCGACTGTACGTGCTGATGCGCAGCGGCGAAACGCTTGTCTTCGCCGCCAAGCCGACCTACGAGCTGCTGGCGGTGAACAAGCTGAGCGGCGAATCGACACACTCCTCGCTTGCCATCTCGAACGGCCAGATCTTCCTTCGCACGTTCACGAAACTGTGGTGCATTGAGGGGAACAAGTGAACGACGGTCAGGATACCTTAATACCGTTAAGCCCAATGAACCCGTCGCAGGGCATGTCCAAATACAGAAACCGAAAGCGTCAATTCCTCCACATCGAGCCGCGACCGCACATCGCGGTCCTGCGCTGAGACGATCGAGCCGGATTCCAAGCTCCGAAAGAAGAACATGAAACAAGAAACCAAATCCGCGGTTCCTCTCTGGTACTGGGTGATCGCGGCGGTGGCGCTCTTGTGGAACCTGCTAGGGTGTGCCTTCTTCGGGATGGAGCTTTTCGCCCAGGAGGCACTCATGGAATCAATGACGGAGGATCAGAAGGCGTGGGCTCGATCCATGCCAGTCTGGATCTATTTCGTCTACGGCCTGGCCGTGACAACCGGAGTGGCGGGAAGCGTTGGCCTGCTCATGCGAAACGGCTGGACCACCTGGATGTTCGCCATCTGCTTTGTGGCGGTGATTGTGCAAATGGTCTACACCATGATCATTGGCGGCGGGCTACAGGTCATGGGACCATCGGGAGCCGTCATGCCGTCGCTGGTCATTGTCATCGCAGGGCTACTTTTGTGGTTCTCGTGGTTCGCCCGAAGTCGGAGTTGGATTGGAGAGAATAACCCGGCGGCCGAACGTAAATAACGCGTTGACGGACGGTTACGTTGTCTTGGCCGGCCAATTACATTGGCGATCTCGGAGTTGGCCACGTTGACGCTGCGAATTCCCCGAAGTAGTGGAAGCATGAACAGACTTACTTGCTGCGCGCCGAGATTGAAACATTGGCTGGTTGGACTGCTCCTGGCAGTTGGCCCGGCTGGTCAAGCATTGGCCCAAACCAACGGCGCCTCGGATAATACGACCAAATTCATCGACCATTCCCTGCTCGTTGCCCCCGAATTCCCCTGCACCTGGCCCACCGCGCCGTTCCCGCGGTTTCAATTGACGCACCAGCGGGCCATCGGGGCCGACTCGCCCTACAACATCGACGTGCTGCTCATCGACGGAAATACGGGGACGCAGCTCGACGTGCCGCCGCACTCCGTGGCCCGCCCGGACCTGAAGCGCGAAAAATCCGGCCCGTTGGGGCTGGCCTACACGGATAAAATCGAAGCCTGGCAGTTTGGCGGCGAGGCGTGCGTCGTCGACGTGCGCGATCTGCTCGATCAAGCGCCCAAGGGAGTCAGTCCGCTGGTCAAGCCGGAGCATGTTGAGCGTTTCGAGAAGCAGCATCGGCAAGTGCGGTTGGGCGACGTCGTGCTGTTTCGCAGCGGCTACTCCGACAACTATTACCTCCCGCTCCCGGAAGGCCGCCGATTTGTCGCTGACGCACTGGATCGCAAAGCGCCCGGTTTTCCCGACCCCGATCCCGACTGCATGGAATTCCTGGGGAAGCGCGGCGTGATGACGCTGGGCACCGACAGCCCCAGCATGGGTCCGCTTCCCGACCTGGCGGAGCCGACGCATTACGCCGGCCTGAGGCACGGCATGATCTGGACCGAAGGGGCGACGAACCTCGGCGCCGTGCCGGCGACGGGCGCCTTTTACTGCATGCTTTCGCCGAAGCACGAAGGAGGGCCGTACAGCGAATGCCGGGCGTTTTCCATTGTCGGCGGAGGTTTACCCCAGCGTCTCATCGACGCCTGCCGCAGCAAGCGGGCGATCGATCTGTCACCGACTTTGTCCCCGAAGCTGCCGGTGACATCGCCCGGCATTGGCACCGGACAGCATCGACAGGTGTATTTGAAAGTCGATTTCCTCTATTCCGAATACCTCGATCTGTGGCACCACACGCATCTGATGGATGCCGCGGCCGGAACGCATCTGGTGCCCCCCTCGTTTGCACTGCCGCCGCCCGGTGAGAATCCGGCCTACGCACCCGAGGCTCGCGGGTGGCTGGCTGAGTTTGAGAAAAAGTACGGGCAGCGCGGAACAAGCTCGCTGACCACAGAGCAAGTTCCGCTCGACTGGACGTGCGGGCCGCTGCGAATCATCGACGTTCGCCCGCTGGTGGGCAGTACCCAGGCCAGATCATGGCCCGCGTCGCCGGAGATTACTCCGTCTCACATACAGTCCTACGAGCAGGCCCACGGCCAGCTTCGGGCCGGGGACGTCGTCCTGTTTCACACGGGACATCTCGACAAACATTTCCGCGCCCAGCCGAATGACGCCGGCGTTTGGTCCGATCCCTTGCAAGGTAAGAGCGAAGGCTGGCCAGCCCCCGGCCCCGATGCGATCGTGTATCTCAAGAGCAAAGGAATTCGCTGCGTTGCCACCGACGCGCCCGATCTAGGGGGAGTCGATCCCAAGCGCGCCCTGATGACCTACTGGGCCCTGGCGAGCCGCGAAATGGTCGGTGTCGAATTCCTCATTAGCGTGGGAAAGGTTCCCGCCGACAAGGATCCGTACTTCTTGTTCGCAGCACTAAAAATCCGCGCCTGCCACAGTGGACCGGGACGGGCAATCGTGTTGTATTGACCCCGCCTGCCTACTTCGCCGGACTGTGCGACCGCAAGTATTCGAGCAGGTCGGCCGCCTCCTGTGCTGTCAAGTCGCTCAGGATGCGATCCGGCATAAGCGACTTCTCGCTCTTCCGCATTTGCTCGACGTTGTCCCGCGCGATCCGCACCACCTGCTTCTCGACGGTCTTGAGGACCACTTCGCGATCGGTTTGCTCGACGACCAGGCCGCTGATGGTTTGACCATCGCTCGTGGCCACCACATAGCCGGCCAGCGGTTCCTCGATCTTTTTCGACGGCTCCAACACGTGCATGAGTAGTTCGGCGGGCGACGGGTATTTTTTCACGATCTCCTGGAGCGTCGGCCCCAGCGACTTGCTGCGATCGTCGATTTCGTGACACGAGCGGCAGCGAGCGCCGTCGCTGAAGAAAATCAACTTGCCGCGCTGCACGTCCCCCTGGCGGCCGAGAATCGCTTGCGGATCGATGTTCGCTCCCAGCGTCGTGCGGCGCTTCGCTTCGGGCACGAACGTTTCCACCAGCCCCCGCACGTCGCTGGAAGTCGCGGCATTGCCAAGGGCTGCCGCCGCTACGACATCGTCCGCAGCCAGCGATCCGCGGTGCATGGCTGCGATGAGCGACAGCGTTCCCTCGGTGGATTTGAGCAGCGCTTGAATCGCGCTATCGCGCGCTGCCCGCGGCAGTGGATTCTTGTCCGACAATTGCCGCAGGGCTTTGGCCTCGGCGGAGTCGCCGGCCAGCGGCGCCGACGACTTGCCGACTGGATCGCTCGGCAAAGACCGAATCCACTCTTCGACGAGCGCCACGCCGCGGCCATCGACGACGCGCGAGCCAATATACGGCATCCGCGCATAGCCCAGCTTCGACATCCGATACAACAGCAAACTGCGGTACGGATCTCCGGCCGCGATTACTCTGGCGTCCCGCATTCCAAACGTGCCAATGCCAGTCCCCTTGTTGGTGTTCAACTGGCTGAAGGGGAGGTCACGCCGCAGGTAAAACGAGACGATCGCATTTCCTCCAGGCTGGTGGCACATGCTGCAATTGACGTGCAGGTACGAGCGTGCCCGGTCATCGAGGCTCTCCGTCGTATCGTGCGGGTCCACCAGCCGCAGCGGGTCGTCGGCCGACGGCGGCGATGTTTTCCCAAGCACTCCTTGACCGGCAAGCAGAGACGATTGCTCGGCTCTGGATGAGCCATGACTGATGAGCCGATTCAATTGATTGGGAACAAACCCTAGCACGTTCCCCGACTCGCCGTTGTGGCACAGCTTGCATTCGTTGATCGCGCTGACGTGCCAGGTGCGCTCGACCGGCGGCTGGCCCGAGGTGAACTGCGGCACTTCGAGCTGCCGGTCGGCGCCGATGGGCTCGACAAGCTCGGCGTCCTGGCCCGCATCGTCCCACAAATAGCTGTACGGACGCCAGGCGCCGCGCTCAAGGTGGAGGATCTGTGTTTCCAAACGGATCGGGTGGCGATTGCGGCCGGACGGCAGCGCCAGATGCTTTACCAGGACCGTTCCTTCCGGATAGACGGCGGGATTCTCCTTGCTTTGGGCCAGCCGAACCGAATCGCCGCCGGGGATTGCGACCCAGCGCTGGGCGACCGCGCCGTCCATCCAGGGCTCAACGACAATGTAATACGGCATTACGCCCGGCGCCGGCTCCATCGTCGCGAGCGAGGCGAACAGGCCGGTCTGGCTCAGGCGGCGCGGAAATGCCGCCGAAGTATCTTTCACATCCGACGGCAGCAATTCGTAGATTTCCCCGGTCAGGTCGTAGTCGAGCACGAAGATTTCGCCGCCGCTCCCCTGCGTGAAGGCCACGATCCGCTGGTCGGTATCCACCAGCGTCGTATGGGAATACGAGTTGTCCTTGTCGGGACGGATCGCCCATATCGTTCCGGTGATGTAATCACCGTACACGAAGGAGCCGATCAGGCCGGGAAGCTTTTCGCCGCGGTACACCGGCCCGCCGATCACCGAGTTGGCTTCCGTGTGCGAATGGTCTTTGACCGGCGGCAAGATCGGCGTTGGTCCAACCGGGACTTCGCTGCGCAAGCTGGCGCGGCCTTCCATCACGGGCCAGCCGCTGTTACCGCCGCGAACGATGTGGTGAATCAGTTCCCACGACTCCCAGCCGTTATCCGCGGCGAAGATGCCATCGCTGGCGGGGTCAGTGCCGAACTTCCAGGGATTGCGCAGTCCATACGACCAGATCTCGCCGCGAGCGTCCTTGACGCTCACGAACGGATTGTCGGCAGGAATGGAGTATGCTCGATCGCCGGCAGGACGATCGACGTCGATTCGCAGGATGGCACCCAGCAGATCCGTGATCGTCTGCCCGGTGGTCAGACCGTCCGGCGGATTGGGACCGGACCCGTCTCCGGTGGAGATATACAGGTATCCGTCCGAACCGAATTCCAGACAGCCGCCGTTGTGACCGCCCGATGGCCAGGTGAGGATGACTCGCTCGCTGTCAGCAACGGCACGCGGCAACACTTCGCCGTCGAGGGTAAACCGCGACAGCCGCGTGTGTCCTCCTTCGCCCGGGTGCACGTAGGAAACGAACAAGTAGCGGTTGTCGCGATAGCGCGGATGAAACTCCGCGTCAAACAGCGACACGCTCCCCTTCGCCAGTTCCTGAGGAAGCAACTGCTTCAAATCGACGACCAGATCGGCCTTGCTCGCGTCACTCTCGGCGGGAAATGTAAATAGCTTGCCTCCCATCTCCGTGACCAGCAGCCGCTTGCTATCTGGCACCGGTTCGATGCTGGTCGGCTTTTCGAAGCGCATCCGTGGAAAGGCCCGCACCAGGCGATAGGGCTCGGGAGGCACGGGCGAACCTTGGATGCGCGACGTGGTCCAGGGCATTCGCCGAGCAGCCGGTTTTTCCTCGCCGAAGAGCAGCGGCGAGAAGAGGGCGGTGCAGAAGGCGACGACGGCGAAAAATTGAGGTCGTTGCATGATGGAGATCATTCTACTAGCAGTGGCAGCGTTGTTTTAGGACACGGAAAACGCGGAGAACACGGATGATTGAAAGACAAGATAGACACAAAATCGACCAGCCAACATCCGTGTTATCCCTGTATTCCGTGTCCCGCTCCCGTCGTGGCTGTCGGCCTCAGTTGGCTGACCGCAGCCGACGCTCCGCTCACGGCAGCGTAACTCGTCCGCCGCAGGCAACGTAGCACTGCCCGGTCGTGAAGCTCGACCGCTGGCCGAGCAGGAAACCGATCAGTTCGGCGACCTCCTCCGGTTTGCCCAGCCTGCCCAGCGGCGTGGCCGCAATGATGCGCGCGATCTGCTCTTCGGAAATGACACGCGCCATTTCGGTGTCCACCAGGCCGGGCGCCACACAATTGACCCGCACATGAGGCGCGAACGCCTCGGCACAGCAGCGGGCCATCGCGATGACACCTGCTTTGGCCGCGGCATAATGGACTTGATTGGCCCGCGGCCGCAGGGCGGCCACCGACGACAACAGGACGATGCTCCCGGATTTGCGCGCGAGCATTTCGTCCTTGACGGCCCAGACGACGCGGAAGGCCCCATGCAGGTTGGCGTCGATCGTTTCGCTCCACCGCGCGAAATCCAGCTCCGCGTGCGTGGCGAGGTTGCTGATCGCGCCGCAGTGCGCCAGCAGGTCGATCGGTCCCAATTCCTCGCGCGTCCGGCGCACCAGATCGTCAACCTGGTCCTGCTGCGAGACGTCGCAGCGGACATGGATCACCCCTGGTCTAATTGCTCGCAGCTCGCCGGCCGCCTGCTGCGCTTCCGCTTCGCGGGAGCGATAGCTGATCGCGACCTTGGCTCCACCGCGGGCAAGCAGCCGGGCAGTGGCCAGCCCGATGCCGCGCGAGCCGCCTGTGACTAGCGCCACTTTATTCTCAAAGCCATCGCTCACGGATCGGCTCCTGTTTCTGTCGCCGCGAGACCAAACAGGCCGATTGCTTTCCAGCCTGTTCGGCGGACGCTTCTGCCAGCGCATGAAAAACGGCCCTGACGTGGGGCAGGAACGTCAGGACCGCTGAATTGCCCCGGTTTCCCGAGGCGACTAGCAGCATACCTCGACCAGCGGCCAATGCAACTAGCCTGGCCGGATTGCAACCACCGGCGCGATTTGCCATACTTCAAATGGAAATGGTGAACTAGGGTGGAATTGCCCGTGTCTCACCCACCACGGGGTGTAGCGTAATCTGGCTAGCGCGTCTGCATGGGGTGCAGAAGGTTGCTGGTTCAAATCCAGTCACCCCGACTTACAGAACCGAAGATCGTGCCCTCTCCCGTCCGCAGGTAAAAGACGCCGGATCGGAGAGGGCACGCGGTTTTCTTGCCCTGCTTTATGTGGTCGAACCGTAGCTCGATCCGGTCAACCATCTGGCGAAATACCTCGCGCTTTCGAGCGGGATCGGCCTTTGCGATTTCTTCGCCGAGACGCCACAGGTTACCTACTAATGCATCGACGTCTCTGCCGATATCTCTGGGTTTGCCGGCACACTCGACCACGTGCAACTCGTCGAGTAGGTGATCCCGCTGTCGCTTGAGTGCGGACAACTTATTGCCGCCGAGGTCCAGGACTTCGGCCGGTGCCCGCAGAAAATTGTCGGCCGCCCTGTCAATCTCTCGGTCTACGTCCCCGTGCACAACCCTCTTCGAACGTGCGGGCTACTCTTCAGACCGGGATTTCGCTTTTCCACATGGTCATGGGAATGCTGCATCAACAAATTGGAGTCGGCCCAGAAGTTTCGCAAACCGTGACCGCCGCATGCGAAGAGTACAAGTCACTCCTCAACGTGGAGTAGTTAGTCCTCTGCTTCACGGAAGTGCGGCTCGCGTTTTCGAAAGGTAGTCTAGGCGACGAAAGGACTGGCAGTCATGCCCTACGCCTCCGCCTTCTGCCCCATCTGTGGGGTCAAGTTCAAAAGCATGGCGTCGGCGATCGGGATGGCCGGACGCTGCAAGGCTTGCGGACCGGCCACGATCCCACCGGCGAATTCCGCATCGGCTCCAATTCCGTCAGCATGACCGCCGACGTGGTCACGCTGCGCAAGGCTGATGGCAGCACGGTCAAAGTCCCCATAGACCAGTTGTCGGACGAGGACCGGGAGTGGATTGAGGCGAGGAGGAGGCAGTGGCGCTTGGCGGGCAAGATCAAGGACGTGATGACAATCGTCACACCGCGGACGTTCGGGCGCGCAGCGCCATTACTCCAGCGTTGCCAGGTGATGAGCCAATTGTGTCGAATTTTCCACGTTCATCTTGGCAAGAATCCTGGTCTGGTGATTGTCCACCGTCTTGGGGCTGATCGAGAGGTGTTGGGCAATGTGCTTCGTGGTTTCCCCCTTCGCCAGAAGCTGCGAGACTTCCCGCTCGCGATTGGTCAGCTTGTTCCAACGCAGTTGAACTTCGGCCGCCAGCGCGCGCTTGCGGCGGTTGTCCCGATCGAACGCCATGGCTTCGTGAATCCGCTTCAATAGTGCTGATCCACTGAAGGGCTTGGGAAGGAAATCGAACGCCCCGTCGCGGATGGCTTGCATGGCCAAGGGAATCTCGCCGTAGGCGGACACAAAAATGATCGGCGGGCAGGATCGTCGATCGCTGAGAACCTTTTGCAGTTCCAGGCCGCTCATCTTCGGCATCCGAATGTCCAGGACAATGCAGCCAGGTTTTTGCGGATCGTAGTGCTCGAGAAAGCTCGGCGCGGAAGCATAGTCTTCCACAGTCAGGCCATCCGCTCGAGCCAGGCGGCACATTGCCCGGCGAATATCCTGGTCGTCATCGATGACAAATAACGTACTCACTCCCTCGGCAGAGACCCGGTCGGTTGCGATTGCTGTCACGGGTATTTCTCCCATTCGAACTCTACGGTAGGCCGATACCTCATGAGAAGCAGCCTATCCGCGGTTGATGTTTGGGCGTTTGATTCCGGTCTGGAAATGTAATTGGCTCCGAAGATTCCGATAATGAGGGACCACGCCGAAGCCGGCAAATTGGCCTAAATCGCCGGCAAAATCGGTTGTTGCGGCGGCAAGGTGTCGTAGTCCCTTGCTCGCAACGGTAATTCACCAGTGCGCGAACATGAGCGCAGTGCCGATGGGAAATATTCCCGCATTCCATGTCACGGAATGGATGTATGGTTCCCATTGAACGCGTCACAGCGGCCTATTCAGGCCTAGTCAAGTCTGACAAATTCCAAACGCAGTTCCAAATGGGCGCCGAAACGATGACGAACGCCGCTTCTGCCGATCGACCCTGCACCGTGCTGCTGGTCGAAGACAACATGTCCTATGCCAAGCTGATCAAGCACGGGCTCACTAGCACTGGCGCCGGCAACCTTGGCGTGCAGCACGCCAAGCGGCTATCTGCGGCGCTGGAGTGCTTGGCGTGCATGGAGATTGACGTCGCGGTCGTGGACCTTTCCCTGCCCGACTCCAGCGGCTCCGACACGTTTGCGGCGATTCACTCCGCCGCGCCGGAAGTGCCCATCGTGGTCTTGACCGGACTCGACGACGCGCATCTGGCCCTGGAGCTTCTCAAACAGGGAGCGCAAGACTATCTCCTCAAGCACGAAGTGGAGCCAAAACTCCTGGTCCGCTCGCTGCGTTACGCCATCGAGCGTCACCGCGCCACGGTACTCCAGTCGCAGAATGAACAACTGGAGCAAGCCCGCCTCCAGTTGGAAAGCAAGAACCAGCGCCTGGCCAAGCTCTACCGGACCGCGCACCAGTTCGTCGATAACGTTTCTCATGAATTCCGCACTCCGCTGACCGTAATCAAGGAATACGTGTCGCTCATCCGGGACGGAATCGTCGGCCACGTGTCGGGCGAGCAGAGCAAGATGCTGCACGTCGTCGAAGATCGCGCAGACGATCTGAATACCATGGTCGATGACATGCTCGACGTGAGCAAGCTGGAATCGGGTCTGCTCGGAGTCTATCGCCAGGAATGCGACATCGCTCAAATCGTCCGACACGCGCAGCCGGCGCTGGAGCGGAAGGCGGTCGTCAAGGGTGTCGGTCTGGAGTGGAACATAGAACCGAGCCTCCCCGCAATTTATTGCGATCCGGAAAAGGCCGGGCGCGTGCTCATCAATCTGTCGATCAACGCGATCAAGTTCTGCGGCGAGCCGGGCCATGTCCGCATATACTGCGGGCGGGACCCGGATTCCGCGGGCGTGGTCGTCCGCGTGACCGACAACGGCCCCGGCATCAGCGTCGAGAATCAACGGGCGCTCTTCCGCCGCTTCAAGCAACTGGGCGAATCGGTCCGCAGCAGCACGAAGGGTTTCGGCCTGGGTTTGAGCATAGCCAAGGAGCTGGCCGAGGCGAACCTCGGAGAAATCCGCGTGCAGGGCGAGTTGGGGCGCGGCAGCACCTTTTCCTTTACGCTGCCCCCGGCTGATCCCCTCGATGTAATGCGTCGCTACCTGCGCCGGATCATGCATTCGTCCCATTTCGCGCGGCACATTTCGCTGGTCGAGGCGGACGTCGCAGAATCCACGGGCGCGGCTTTGATTGACGACGCAGGTGAGTTCCTGAGCTGCCTGCTCCGCTACAACGATCTGCTCCTCAAAACGGGTCCTACGCGGTGGCTGATTGTGCTGCCGATTGCCCAGGGCCTGGTGAATTCGTTTCTTCAGCGGGCCGACAAAGCAATCGGCGAGTCAAACCGCAACCGCCTGGGCGATCCGCTTCCGGTGATTGGCTTCCATCCGCTTGGGACTTGGCCGAGAAGCGATCACCACGAGCTGATAGCCGCATTGCACCTCGCCTTGCACCACGGGGAGACGGTTTATGCCTGACAACGCAAAAGTGTTGATGGTTGATGATGATGTCGAGATTGTCCAGGCAGCCTGTCTGCGCTTGCAGGCCGCCGGCTACCAAATGTTGACGGCTGGCGATGCCGAAGCCGGAATTGCCGCGGCCATTGCCAACCTCCCGAGCATCATTTTGCTGGACGTGAGGCTGCCTGGGCGAGACGGGCTCTTCGTCCTGTCCGAGTTGAAGCGCCGGTCGGAGACAAGACACATTCCCGTCGTCATGCTGTCGGCCAGCGTCGTGGACCAGCAGGCGGCGCTGGACAGCGGGGCGAGGTATTTTCTCCGAAAGCCGTATCGCGGCGACATGCTGGTGCGAGCAGTCCAGACCGCCCTTACTACGAAAGTTGCCAGTGGATCCATGGCGGACACCCATCCCACGGGAGCGGAAGGCTATGACTCGCCGGCAAACTCGGATGGGGGTCTCGGATTGGATCAACCCACTCGTGGACGACGGCAGACATCCGAAATCCGCTCGCACCCTGGTGATACATCACTGTTGTGCCTCGCACGGCTAGGAGAACTTCCATGAAGACGGCGATTCAAAACCAACCCGTCCGCTATCGCCCGGCGCCGCCCACCATCCTCTGCATCGACGATGATCCGGAAGTGTCGCGTGCCATCGAGCTGCGGCTGAGCAAATACAACGTTCATCTGATTCGCGCTTTCCACGGGATGCACGGTTACGCCGAGGCACTCGCGCACAAACCGGATGTGATCGTCATGGATCTCGGAATGCCGAGCGGCGACGGCGCGACGATCCTCGAGTGCCTGCGCAGAAACCGGGAGACGGCGGGAATCCCAGTCATCATCCTGACGGGATTGCGAGATCGTCGCCTCAGGCACAAGCTGCTGAACCTGGGCGCCAACCGGTTCCTGCGCAAGCCGATCTTGCTGGACGAGCTGACGCAGGAACTGGGCCGTTTCGTCGAGCTTCACGAGTGCGAAGATGAAACCGATTGACAATAAGGAGAGACACCATGACGACCAAACGAATCTTGGTGGTGGATGACGACCGCGAGTTTGCGGAGTCCATCGCCATGCGTTGCCGCGACCTCGGATTCGAGGTGGAAACGGCTTCCACACCTCTGGCCGCCGTCGCCAGCATGGTTACGCATCCCCCCGATTTATTGTGTCTGGACGTGAACCTCCCGACGGGGAACGGGCTGGACCTGTGCGAGTACCTGGTCCGCGAGTCGCGCGCGCCGCAACTGCCGGTGATTGTCCTTACCGGCCAAACTGATCGGGAGACGATTTTCCGCTCGACCAGCTTGCGGACACGCTATCTCCATAAATCGCCCGATGTCTGGCGACGACTGCGACCAGTGATTGAAGAATTGCTGCCGCAGCAGCCTCTCTAAAATCAGCGCCTGTTTTGCACACTCATCCTTCTGCGGACGAGCTTCTGTATGACTAATATCAAACGAATCCTGATCGCCGACGATGACGAGTGCCTCGTGGACGCGCTAGCGCGCCGCTGCCAGGCGCTAGGCGTCCACGTCGAGCGGGCCTACGACGGGATGTCGGCGCTCGAGAAGATCGATACCCTGGAGCCGGAACTGGTCATCCTCGACGTGAATATGCCCAGCGGCTCGGGCCTCCGCGTTTGTGAGATGGTTGCTCGTGATCCCAACCTGAAAGCGATCCCCATCATCATCTTGACGGGTCGCACCGACGGAGAGACGATCGCCTCTTGCAACCGACTCGATGCGTATTACGTGCCGAAAGGCCCGGATATATGGACGCGGCTCGAGCTGCTCGTCGTCGATCTGCTGGGAATCGAGCGTTCTCAGACGGCGGAGAGGGAACAGCCGAAAACGGCCGACACGTCTCACGTGGACGAAAGTCATCCGAGCCGAGTTGGCGGAGAGACTAGTCTGACTCGCCAATCATCGCGAGCGACGCACGGCGACGATAGCTGTGAGGACGATGAACCCCAGACCGAGGAGGATCGCATTTGGAACGAGTATTTCGATACCATTCTCGCCGCCCTGGGCGGGAACCAGGCCAGTCGGGATGCGTCCCGCAGTGACGACCGCCCGCCACACGAAGTGACCCGGCCCTGGGTGATGTGCGTTGACGACGATCCCGAGTTTGCCAACACGCTAAAGCTGCGATTGCAGCAACATGGCGTGGACGTACTCCATGCTTTCGCTGGCATGGAAGGTTATCGCTATGCCTTTACGCACGAGGCCCACGCGATCATCCTCGATCAGGAAATGCCGGACGGCAACGGCGAGTACATCTTGCGGCGGCTGAAGGAAAGCCCCGCGACCGAAGGCATTCCCGTCATTGTACTCACGGGCACGAAAGACCAGGCCCTCGCCCGCCGGATGTACAACCTCGGCGCAACCCGGTTCCTAACCAAGCCGGTGGACTGGGACGATTTGTGGAATGAGCTGCAGCCGCTCGTACATCGGGAGCTGAAACGCATCCATCTCGGCCAAGCGGCGCCCAATTAACAGCCGGTGACGCGGGAGATGGCCATGTTCGAGTTCCTTCTTCAGATCTTCAATGTCACCGAGTTTCCTGCGCGGTGGACCGCGACACTCGAGTGGACGCACATCGTTTCCGACCTGGCAATTTTCGGCGCCTATGCCGCGATTCCCGCCGCGCTGGCATACTTTGTCGTCCGGCGGCGTGACATTCCCTTTCAAGGTGTCTTCTGGCTGTTTGCGGTCTTTATCTTTTCCTGCGGCTTTGTTCACTTTGTCGAAGCGACCGCTTTCTGGCACCCCTGGTATCGATTCGCGGCGGTCATCAAGGTTTTCGCGGCACTCATGTCTTGGGTAACGGTGGTCGCGCTGGTCTCGATTCTTCCGCGCGCCCTCCGAATGCCGGGACTGGCCGCAGTCAACCGGCAACTGGCGCAGGAGATCACGGAACGCAAGCAAGCCGAGCAGCGGTTCGAACTCGTCGTGGAGTCGGCGCCCAACGGATTTGTGATGGTCGATCAGGCGGGCCGGATCGTGCTGGTGAATAGCCAAACGGAGAAAATGTTTGGCTACACCCGCGACGAACTACTAGGACGACCAGTGGAAATGCTTGTTCCCGAGCGCTTCCGCAAGCAGCACTCGCAGTATCGGGCGGGCTTCTTTGTCGATCCGAAAGCACGCGCAATGGGCATGGGCCGGGACCTGTTTGCCCAGCGCAAAGATGGGAGCGAGTTCCCGGTGGAAATCGGCCTCAATCCCATCAAGACGTTAGAAGGCTGCTTTGTGCTTAGTGCGATCGTTGACATTACCCAGCGCCAGCAGGCCGAGGAGCGCTTTCGCCGTGCGGTCGAATCGGCCACGCACGGCAAGGTTGTCATCGACCAACACGGACGAGCCTTGCTCGTAGATTCGCGAGGGGAAAGAGTCATTGACCCGGTCGGAGCGACGGCGGGCCTGACAGCAGACCTCGTGGCACCCGATTTCCGAGCCCTGTTCGAGGCGGCGCCGGGCCTCTTCCTGGTTCTTACTCCCGATTTGCGCATTGTCGCGGTGAGCGATCTCTACCTGCGGGCCACCATGACGAGGCGAGAAGAAATCTTGGGACAGAAGATCTTCGACGTCTTTCCCGACAATCCCGACGATCCGACTGCGACGGGCACCCGCAATTTGCGCGACTCGCTGGAGCGGGTTTTGCGGGATCGCGCTGCGGATGCGATGGCGGTTCAGAAGTACGATATCCGCCGCCCGGCGGACGAAGGCGGCGCTTTTGCGGAGCGGTATTGGAGCCCGGTCAATTCTCCTGTATTTGGCGCAGACGGCGAGGTGGACTTCATCATCCACCGCGTAGAGGATGTCACAGAGTTTGTGCGGCTCAAGCAACGCGGCGAGGAGCAGCGCGAGGAAACGAAAGAGCTGCGCAAGCTTGCGGAAAAGATGGAGAGTGAGATTTTTCTCCGGGCGCAGGAGCTGCAAGAGGTCAATCAGCGACAGCGCCTGGCCAACAACGCACTCGCGGCGGAGATCGGTGAGCGCCGGCGGGCGGAAGAGACACTGCGAGCGAGCGAAGAGCGATTTCGCATCCTGGTGGAAAACGTCAAGGACTATGCCATCTTCGGCCTCGATCCGCAGGGGCGGATCCTCACTTGGAATGCCGGCGCGGAGGCGCTCAGCGGCTATCGAGCCGAAGAGATCGTAGGCCAGCAGCATTCGCGATTTTATCCCCAGGAGGCGATCGACCAGGGCTGGCCCCAGCACGAGTTGGCGCAAGCCGCCGCCGAGGGTCGCTTCGAGGACGAGGGGTGGCGAATCCGCAAGGACGGCTCCCGGTTTTGGTCGAACGTGACGATCACCGCGTTGCGGAGTGCCTCCGGAGAACTCATCGGGTTTTCGAAAGTCAGCCGCGACCTAACCGAGCGCAAGCACGCCGAGGAAAAGCTGGCCGTATTCAATGAGCAACTGCAACGGACGAATCACGAGCTGACAGCGGCCAACAAGGAACTGGAAGCGTTTTCTTACTCCGTCTCACACGATCTCCGCGCGCCGCTGCGGGCCATCGACGGCTTTTCGCAAATCCTGCTGGAAGAGTATTCCGCGGCATTGCCGGCCGAAGCGCAAGAGTACCTGCACGACGTGCGGGCCAACACCCAGTGCATGGGCCAACTGGTGGACGATTTGCTCGCCCTATCACGCCTGGGGCGTCAGCCGCTCAACACGGAGCGCACAGAGCCAGAGGAGACGGTCCGCCGCTGCCTGGGCGAGCTACGGAGGAATAGCCCCGGCCGGCGGGTAGAAATCGTGGTCGGCCAGTTGCCCGCTTGCTCGGCTGACCCTGGACTTCTCAAGCAGGTCTGGATGAACCTGCTCTCCAATGCCCTGAAATACACGTCGCGTCGCGAAGCACCGCGGATTGAGGTCGGCGGCGAGCAAGAAGATTCGACAGGTCACTCCCTGTATTTCGTCAAAGACAATGGAATTGGCTTTGACATGCGCTACGCCCACAAGCTATTCGGCGTGTTTCAGCGACTCCATCGTGCCGAAGAGTATGAGGGAACCGGCGTTGGCTTGGCTATTGTGCAGCGGATCATCCATCGCCACGGCGGTCGCGTCTGGGCCGAGGCCCAGCCGGATCAAGGGGCGACGTTCTTTTTCACTCTCCCAATCGAATGGAGCCAACATGAGTGAACATCAGGTTCAGATCCTGCTCGTGGAAGACAATCCCAATGACATCAAACTCGCGCTTCACGCCTTTAAGACGCACAATCTGGCCAACCACGTGCATGTCGTGCGTGATGGGGCAGAGGCGCTGGAGTTCATCTTCGGAACCGACCGCTATGCGGGCCGCAACGTCGCGAGCGGTCCCAAGGTGATCTTGCTGGACTTGAAGCTCCCGTTGGTGGATGGAGTTGAGGTTCTGCGGCGGATCAAAGCCGACGAGCGAACGTGCGTGACTCCAGTCGTGGTAATGACTTCATCGAATGAGGAGCACGACATGATCGAGAGCTATAGACTGGGCGTCAACAGCTATATCCGCAAGCCAGTTGATTTCAACCAATTCACCGAAGCCGTGCGGCATTTGGGCTATTACTGGCTCTTGCTCAATGAGGTTCCGCCATCCGCAGAATTTGCCGCAGTTTGTTACTCCGCGGAAGACGCAGAGCGCTGCGGATCGAAACAAGTTGGCGATTGCCCAGTGGGGTCCGCAAGGACGTGAAAGTTCGGTCCGCACTGCGCGGTGTCGAGCATCGTCAACCAGTTTTCCTTGCAGAAAGAGGCGATCCTACAGCAACACTTCCGCGGCCGAAGTTCGCGCAGGATCTCATCAATCGTTGCCAGGATGGCGATCGTCGCCTCACTCAATCCACTGAGGGCGAGCCGCAGAACTTCCTGTTGGGCGGGGGTTAGCCCGTTTCAGCCAAGTAAGGAAGTCGTGGAATCCATCAAAGTGGATTTTGTAGAGCGGCACGGGCCGCCCAGATTGAAGTGCAACGACAAGGTTCCGGCCGTACGCCTGATCGGGAATGATGGAGACAAACTGCGTCGCATGAACGCAACGCTTTGTCAGCAAGCCGATGAAGTCGATATTGCCCGTCGTTTCGTCGGCCATGATTCGCCAAGTCACCGACGAAACGTGAAACCAAAATGCAAACGCCACGGCAGTCACGATTCCCCCAAGAACTAACAGGCGCCCATTCCAAGCCGAAACCACAAGCAACAACAGGCCAGCCGTGGAATTGGCGACGAGGGCAATTAGCGGCAGAGTAGCCGATGCGAAGGTGTGGTAGAGTCGGTACTCTCGCTCGCGGGTTTTCGACGCGCATCCCATGCCGCCATTGTCGAGCGCTGGATGGCTCGCCTGAAAGCGATTCATTAGCGGAAAGGCCGGGCTATCTCCTACGCCGGCGGAGCGGGCCAAAAAACGACAAAGCAGCTCTTCGGCTTCGCCTGACTACGGTACCTCTTCGCTCGAGGATTCTAGACCTGGCGGGATCCCGTCCATATCGTTCACGCACAGCCGATAGCCGACCCCGGGCTCCGTGAGGATCAGTTTATGCTCGACGGCCGTGTCGCCCAGCTTTCGCCGTAGCTGGTTGACATATACGCGAAGATAGTGCGTCTCTTGCGATGAATCGGGCCCCCACACCTCCCGCAAGAGCTGCCGATGCGTGACAACCTTTCCCGCGTTTTTGACAAGGATAGTCAAGAGCCGATATTCAGTCGGAGTCAGGTGAACTTCGGAACCATTCGCTCGCACTTGCCGCTTGGCCAAATCAACTTCCAGCCGGCCAGCCGAGAAAACGTTGGACTGGCCTCGCTCGCTGAGTTTGGCCTGATGACGCAGCGCCACGCGAATGCGGGCCAGCAACTCGCCAGCGGCGAAGGGCTTGGTGAGGTAATCGTCCGCCCCCGCATCGAGCGCTGCGACTTTGTCCGATTCCTGCCCGCGGGCTGAGAGAATGACGATGGGAATGCTCGACCAAGCGCGGAGTTCCTGGATCACATCAAAGCCGCTGATGTCCGGGAGTCCGAGATCCAATAACACGAGTTCCGGCGGCTGCGACTTGGCCTTGAGTATCCCCTCCCTGCCACTTGGAGCTTCTTCTACAAGGAACCTCTGTGCCAAGAGCGAAGCGCGCAGAAACCGGCGAATTTCTGGCTCATCTTCGATCACTAAGATTCGTGGGCTGTCGGTCATGTGGCATCGGATTCAAGGGGCAGGTGGAGCACGGGCTGCGGAGGCTGCGGCAGTTCGATGCGGAACACGGCGCCGCCCTCCGGCCGATTGGCGGCTCGGATCGTGCCGCCGTGTAGCTCAACAATGCCGCGGCAAATGGCCAGTCCTAGTCCCGTGCCCGAACGCACATGTTCTTGAGTTCCACGATAAAACTTCTCGAAGATCCGTTCGATGTCTTCCGAGGGAAAGCCCATCCCGGTATCTCCTACCTCCAGCCAAACTCCTTTCGCGCTTGCACCGGCCGACAGAAGAATCTGAGAATTGCACGGTGTATAGCGAGCCGCATTCTCGAGCAAGTTGACAAGCACCTGATGAAAGAGGAGTTCATCCAAATAGACGAGCGGCATGGACGGGGGGATATCGACCGTCAGCCGGTGACACTCCAGCAATCTCGCTAGGCGGTGGACCACTGCACCGACCACATCATCGAGCGGATGCCAATCACGGTTGAGCTGGATGCTGCCCGATTCGATCCGTGTCATGTCCAGGAGGTTCGAGACGAGGCGGTTAAGACGGTCGGTTTCAGCGACAATGGAGTTGGCCAATTCCTGGCGAGTTTGTTCGGGGACTGCGGCCGCCGAGTCGGCGAGGGTGCTGGCCGCGCCGGCAATGGCCGCGAGCGGCGTGCGCAGATCGTGCGAGACGGCGCTAAGCAAGGCGCTGCGCAGCTGCTCCCGCTCATACCGGAGTTGATTTTGCTGCGCCGCTTCTTCGGACCGCAGCCGCTCGATAGCTAAGGCAAGCTGGCTGGCGACCGTTTCAATTAACCGTTGCCGGTCCGGCATGAGCAGCCGCGTCGCTGTGTGTGGACGCACCCCCAGCGCGCCGACAATGCCACCGGGGGTCAGAAGCGGGACGAAATGGACATCCACGGAAGGGAGGGTGCCCGTTCCCAGGCCGGCTGTACTGCCATTCTTGACAACCCACTCCGCGACCGCGCGCTCGTTCGCTGAAAGCTCGCAAGTCGCGGCCAGCGTCAAGTCCAGCCGGGGGGGTACTTCGTTGTCATCGCTTGTTGCAGAGAGAATGATGACTTCGGCATCCAGAAGGCTGGTAATCTCCGCTGCCACGCGGTCAAAGTGGGCAAAGTCATCTAGCTGTACGAGCGATCGGGCGAGCTGGTACAGGGCACTTGTCTGGCGTTCCCGCAGCCGCGCCAGCTCGGTCTGAAAGGCGACGCGGCTAGTCAGCGTGCTGATCAGCAACCCCGTGACTAACATGATGGCAAATGTATAAAGATACTGCACATCGCTGACGGCGAACGTGAAGTACGGTCGGATGAAAAAGAAATTAAACGCCGCCACGCCAAGGAATGCCGCGAGCATGCTCGGGCCGCGGCCATGGCGGGCGGCGACGGCCACGACGCCGGCCAGGTAGATCATGCACAATGTCAGCTCGCTGAATAGCCGCAGCGGAAAGAGGGTCCAGCAAACCAGGGTGCAGAGGAGCACGACGGCAACCGCTTCGGCATATCCCCGGTAGCGGCGCGGCAGCGGGCGCTCCCGGCTGTTGCGATTCGCAGCAGGCTCTCCTTCTCCGCTGATGACGTAAACATCGATGTCGCCGCTGCGCCGCGTTAACTCGTAGACGAATGAGCCGCGCAGCAATTCGCGCCAGCGCGGCAGGAGCGTCTTGCCGACAATTATCCGGGTCACGTTTCGCTGCCGCGCATAGGCAATGATCTCTCCGGCCACGTCGCTGCCACCGAGAGTAACCACCTCGCCGCCAAGCTGACGGGCAAGGTGAATGGTCTCCGCCAGGCGCTGGCGATCGGCGCCGGAAAGCCGCGAATCGGCCGGAGTCTCCACGTGAGCGGCCAGCCACGGGGCACGAAGGCTGGCTGCCATGCGCCTCGTCGCCCGCACGAGACTTGCCGACGCTGGGCCGGGACCGACGCAGACCAGTAGTCGTTCGGCGGCCGGCCAGGTCTTCTCGATCGCCTGGTCCGCCCGCCAGTCGGTCATCTGCCGATCAACACGCTCGGCCATCTTCCGCAGGGCCAGTTCGCGAAGCGCGATCAAGTTTCCCTTGTTGAAGAAGTTCTGCATCGCCCGCGAAGCCTGATCGGGGACGTAGACTTTCCCTTCCTTCAGCCGCTCGATTAGTTCGTCGGGGGGCAAGTCGACCAACTCGACCTCGTCAGCCTGCTCGAAGGCGGCATCTGGAACCGTTTCCCGCACTACTACACCCGTGATTTTCGCCACGATATCGTTAAGACTTTCCAGGTGCTGCACATTGACGGTTGTGTAGACGTCGATGCCAGCGGCCAAGAGAGCCTCGATGTCTTGCCATCTCTTGGCATGGATCAATTGGCCTTCGTCGGCCACATTGGTATGGGCCAGCTCATCGACGACAATAATCTGCGGCCTTTGCGCGAGAGCCCCGTCAAGGTCAAACTCCAAGAGCTGTCGGCCGCGATAGTTGACCGGCCGCCTGGCCAGCACATCCAGACCTAGAACCAAGGCTTGAGTTTCAGGGCGGGCATGCGGCTCGACGTAGCCAACAACGATATCCAGCCCTTCCTTCGCGACTTTGCGGGCCGCCTCGAGCATCGCGTAGGTTTTGCCAACGCCTGGAGCCGCACCAAAAAAGATCTTTAGCTTGCCGCGGCGGCTTTTGGCTTCATCCGCTTGCACGCGGGCCAACAGCATATCGGGATCGGGGCGCTTTTCTTCGGGCATGTTCGTTAGCGAAGCTCGTCCAGCGCCAAATTCAGGAGCAGGACATTGACCCGCGGCTCCCCGAGGACACCCAGCGTCCGTAGTTCGATATGGCCGGTGACCAAATTTCGCACCAGCTCGACGGGAATGCCGCGCGCCGCGGCAACACGATTCACTTGATAATAGGCTGCGGCCGGGGAAATGTGAGGGTCGAGGCCGCTGCCGGAAGCAGTGACCAGATCCACGGGGACCGGAGCACCAGGGTCAGCCGCCGTCGCCCTCTGCCTTCTCAATCGCTGCTTGACGACCTCCAGCAGGGCCGGGTTGGTTGGGCCGAGATTCGAGCCACTGGACGCGCCCCCGTTGTAGGCGGGGGTTGTCGCCGACGGCCGGCCCCAGAAGTATTTTTCATCTTCGAACGGCTGGCCGATGAGCCGGCTGCCGACGATCATGCCCTCCTTCTCGATGAGGCTGCCCCCTGCCGCCGCTGGAAACAGGGCCGCCGAAATGCCGGTCACCGAGAGCGGATACACGATGCCGGTGATAATCGACAGCAGCACGAAGATCACTAGTGCGGGGCGAAGTTGGCGGAGGAGGTCTTGGAACATGGGAAGTTTATCCGAAGAGTTCAAGGTTCAGTGTTCAAAGTTCAAGGTTCACAGCTCAACTTTGAACATTGAACTTTGAACCTTGAACTGCATTCCTCAAGCCAGCTCCAGCGCCACGAGAATCAGATCGATCGCCTTGATGCCGATGAAGGGCACAATCAGGCCGCCGATGCCGTAGATCAGTAAGTTGTCGCGCAGCAGCGTGGCGGCATTGACGGCCCGGTATTTCACGCCGCGCAGCGCTAGCGGGATCAGGACAATGATGATCAGTGCGTTGAAAATGATTGCCGAAAGGATGGCGCTATTCGCTGTCGCTAGGTGCATGATGTTAAGCTTGTTGAGCACGGGGTAGGTCGTCGCAAACGCCGCCGGGATGATGGCGAAGTACTTGGCGACGTCGTTGGCGATGCTGAACGTCGTCAGTGCGCCGCGGGTGACAAGAAGCTGCTTGCCGATTTGGACTACTTCGATCAGCTTCGTAGGATTGGAATCGAGATCGACCATGTTGCCGGCTTCCTTGGCGGCCTGAGTGCCGCTGTTCATGGCCACGGCGACATCGGCCTGAGCCAGCGCAGGTGCATCGTTGGTGCCGTCGCCAGTCATGGCGACGAGCTGTCCACCCGCCTGATTCTCGCGAATCAGCTTGAGCTTCGCTTCGGGAGTCGCCTGCGCGAGAAAGTCATCGACCCCCGCTTCGGCCGCGATGGCCGCGGCAGTCAGCGGGTTGTCGCCAGTGATCATTACGGTCTTGATCCCCATCTGTCGCATCTCGGTGAACCGCTCTTTGATTCCTCCTTTGACGATGTCCTTGAGATGGATCACTCCCAGGGCCTGGTTGCCTTCGGAGACAACCAGTGGAGTACCACCGCTGCGGGCAATCCGCTCCGCAGCATTTTTGACCTGACCGGGGAGCTTGCCGCCATCCTGCAAGATGTTGGCCTCGATCGCGTCGAGCGAGCCCTTGCGAATCCGCCGGCCATCCAGGTTGACGCCGCTCATCCGCGTTTGGGCCGAGAAGGGAACGAACGCGGCATGCAACTGCTCGATGTCGCGGCCGCGCAGGCCGTACTTTTCCTTCGCGAGTACGACAATACTGCGGCCCTCTGGCGTTTCATCCGCTAGTGACGCGAGCTGCGCCGCGTCGGCCAGCAGTTCGGTTTTGACGCCGTCAGCCGGCAGAAAATCGACTGCCTGGCGATTGCCGAGGGTGATCGTGCCGGTCTTGTCGAGGAGCAGCACGTTGACGTCGCCGGCCGCTTCCACCGCCCGCCCGCTGGTGGCGATGATGTTGGCCTGGATCATGCGGTCCATGCCGGCAATGCCGATGGCGGAAAGCAAGCCGCCAATGGTGGTTGGAATCAGACAAACGAGTAGGGCAATCAGGACCGTGACCGTGATCGGAGTTCCCTGGTCGGCCGCTTTCACGCTGTAAATTGAGTAGGGAAGCAATGTCGCACAGGCCAGCAGAAAGATAATGGTAAATCCGGCCAAAAGGATGCTCAGCGCGATTTCGTTCGGTGTTTTCTGCCGCTTGGCCCCTTCGACGAGGTGGATCATCCGATCCAGAAAGCTCTCCCCAGGATTGGCCGTAATTCGGACGAGTATCCAATCCGACAAAACCCGTGTGCCGCCGGTAACGCTCGATCGGTCACCGCCACTTTCGCGAATGACCGGGGCGCTTTCGCCGGTAACGGCGCTCTCGTCCACCGAAGCCACTCCGGCAAGCACCTCGCCGTCACCAGGGATTTGGTCGTCGGCTTCCACCAGCACGACGTCGCCAGCACGCAGGTGCGGCGCAGGAGTGAACGTCGCTTCGCCTTGCTTGACCAGATAGAGAAAGTCGGGGCGGATGGTCAGATTGCCAACGTCATAAAGAATTTTCTTTGCGGCGACGTTTTGGCGGGTGGCCCTCAGGGCATCGGCCTGCGCCTTGCCGCGTCCTTCTGCCATTGCTTCGGCAAAGTTGGCAAACAGCACGGTGAACCAGAGCCAGACAGAAATGCCGACGATGAACCAAATCGATTCTCCGCTACCACCGAGCGCGAGTCGTTCGGCGGCCAGCAGCGTGGTGATGACGCTCGCGACAAAGACTGTGAACATCACGGGGTTGCGGATCTGGTGGCGCGGGTCGAGCTTGACCAGCGCGTCGGACAGTGCCCGGCGAACGATCACCGGATCGAGGAGAGGGCGGGCTTTGGGCGTAGTGGACATGGCGTTGACCAAATCTCACGTTTAAGGGCTAGTTTTCAAAGTCAGGCAATCACAATCCAAGCATCTGCAAATGCTCCACGATCGGCCCCAGCGCCAGGGCCGGCAGGAACGTCAGCGCTCCCACGAGCACGACGACGCTGGCCAGCAGCATCACAAACAGCGGCGTGTGCGTCGGCAGCGTGCCGGCGGACACGGGGACGATCTTCTTGGCGGCCAGCGAGCCGGCAATCGCCAGAATCGGGATCGCCAGCCAGAAGCGGGAAAACCACATCGCCAGGCCGAGTGCCGTGTTGTAAAACGGCTCGTTGGCCGTCAGGCCGGCGAAAGCGCTGCCGTTGTTGTTTCCGGCCGACGAAAACGCGTAGAGCACCTCGGAAAAACCGTGGGCTCCGGGATTGTTGAGGTTCGACTTCACCTCGCCTGGGCTTGATCCGGGATATTCCAGGCCAGGGCCGACGACGGCCACGGCAGTGCCGACGAGAACGACAGCACAGGGGATCAAGATGATCAGCGAGGCCATCTTCATTTGGTAGGCTTCAATCTTCTTGCCGAGGTACTCTGGCGTGCGGCCAACCATCAGACCGGCAATGAACACCGCGACGATGGCGAACGCCAACATGCCGTAGAGTCCGCTGCCGACGCCGCCGAAGACCACCTCGCCGAGCTGCATCAGCCACAACGGAACGAGGCCTCCCAGCGGCGTGTACGAGTCGTGCATCGAATTCATGCTGCCGTTGGAGGCGGCCGTGGTCGCCGTCGCCCACAGTGCGGAATTGGCGATGCCATATCGCACTTCCTTCCCTTCCATATTGCCGCCGCTCGACAGTGCACTGGCGGTTTGATCGGCGCCCAGCTCGGTCAATTTGGGATTGCCCGTCTGTTCCGACCAGTAACAGAGAGCCAGCAGTGGAACGAAGATCACGAGCATAGCGGTGTAGATGGCCCAACCCTGCCGGCGGTCGGCAACCATCTCACCGAACGTCCAGCAAAGTGCGGCCGGAATGACGAGGATCGACAGCAATTCCAGGAAGTTGGACAGCGGCGTAGGGTTCTCCAGCGGATGGGCCGAGTTGACGTTAAAAAACCCGCCACCGTTGGTTCCGAGCTGCTTGATCGCGACTTGGGACGCTGCTGGGCCGACGGCAATCGTCTGCTCCGCGATTGCTTTGCCCTCGGCATCGGCGGCGGGATCAACCAGCGTCGCGGTGACATACGGCGAGAACGTCTGCACGACTCCCTGGCTGACCAGGATCAGCGCCAGGACTAGCGACAAAGGCAAAAGGATGTAGAGCGTGCTGCGCGTCAGATCGACCCAAAAGTCGCCGATCTGGTCGGTCTGCTTGCGGACAAAGCCGCGAATCAGCGCCACGAGCACCGCCATGCCGGCGGCCGCCGACACAAAGTTCTGCACGGTCAGGCCGAGCATCTGCGTCAGGTAGCTCATCGTCGTTTCGCCGCCGTAGCCCTGCCAGTTGGTGTTGGTGGCAAAGCTGACCGCCGTGTTGAACGACGAGTCGGGGGTGACTGCCGCCAGTTTTTGCGGGTTCAAGGGCAAGACGTGCTGGAATCGCTGGAAACCGTACACCACCACCGTGCTGACTGTGCAGAACAGCAGCATGGCGATGGCGTACTGCCGCCAGTTCATTTCCGCATCGAGCTTCGTACCGGCCAATCGGTAGATGCCCCGTTCGAGCCATCCGAGCGCGGCATCGAGGCCGCACGGTTTATTCTGGTAGACGCGGGCCATGTACCAGCCCAGCGGCTTGACGAGCGCCGTCAGCACGCCGAGGTACACGACAAGTTGCAGAATCGCGATAGCACTCATTAGAACCACTCCGGCTTGAGCAGGGCGACGGTGAGATAAACGAGCAAGAGCCCGGCACAGATGCCGGACACGGCAGTGATCATGACTCACCTCCCATCACGGCCTGACAGAGACCGATCAATCCCAGCGACAGCGCGCCGAGCAAGACGATCAATCCGAGAAAGAATGCGTCCATCGAACGACCTCCTTCGAGTTCATCGAGGGAAGTCTACCGAGGGGCACATCAAATTGGTGTCAAAACTGGACTGTAGGCCCGTCAAGAAGTCATCAAGGGCCAATGTTTCCCGGAGGCCTCGGCTGCGACGGCACATCAAGAAAGTATCAAAACTGGCTAACGATGCGCTTTTTGAGGCTTCAGCGATCTACGTGTCACGAAATTCTCAAGCTAGGATCGGCAGGGATGAATCTGGGGCAGTGTGATGTCCTGTAGTCTTCCGAGAGGTCCCTTTTCGAGCATTCCATGTCCAAGGACGGCAATCCGGCAAATACTGGGGCAAAAGCCGCAAAAGGGGTTACCACCTCGCCGCCCATACCGGCCGTTCGCGAGGTCCATGCCGAGCACGAGATCGCAGCCGATGTGCCGACAATCTCAGAAAAGGTCGCCACGCTCCTTGTCGGCAAGCCGCTCGACCTGCGCGACCGGCGAATCTACCACCACATTTCGCTCGTCGCCTTCCTGGCTTGGGTGGGACTAGGCGCCGACGGTCTGTCGAGCTCCTGCTACGGGCCTTCCGAGGCATTCCATCATCTCAGCGGGCATCATCACCTGGCGATCTTCCTCGCCTTCGCGACGATGTTCACGGTGTGGGTGATCTCGGCCTGCTACAGCCATATCATCGAGGCCTTTCCCAGCGGCGGCGGCGGCTACCTGGTAGCCAGCAAGATGCTCGGCCGCCCATTTGGCGTCGTATCCGGCTCGGCACTCGTGGTGGACTACGTCCTCACCGTGACCGTCTCGGTTGCCGCGGCGGGCGATGCACTCCTGGGCCTGGCCGGTCCCCAGTGGCAGGGGTTCAAGCTGCCGCTGGAATTCGGGGCGATTGTGGTCCTGATCGTGCTCAACCTCCGCGGCGTCAAGGAGTCGGTGACGATCCTGATGCCGATCTTCCTGGTGTTCCTGCTGACCCACGCGATCCTCATCGCCGGCGCCATCGGTCTGCACCTGGGTGCGCTCGGCAGCGTAGCGTCCGACGTCGTGAGTGAAGTTCGCACCAACATCGCCGATCCGCAGTTGGGCCTCTTGGGAATGATCGGTCTGTTGCTATACGCCTATTCGCTCGGCGCCGGCACCTATACGGGCATCGAGGCGGTCTCCAACAGCATGCCCGTGATGCGCGAGCCGAAAGTGGCGACGGCGCAGCGGACCATGTTCTACATGGCGGTATCACTAGCGCTAACGGCTGGTGGTCTGATGCTGGCCTACCTGCTGCTCAAGCTCACATTGCCCGAAAATGCAGCCGTCACCATGAATCAACTCCTCACCGAGAGGTTCGTGGCAGAACTTGGCGTACCGCAGTGGCTAGGGATTGCCTTTATCTTCATCACGATGCTTTCCGAAGGGGCGCTGCTGGTGGTCGCCGCGCAGGCGGGTTTCATCGACGGCCCACGAGTCCTGGCCAACATGGCCCACGACTCCTATGTGCCCCACTGGTTCGGAAGCCTATCGGAACGGCTCGCAGCGCGCAACGGCATCCTCCTCATCGGTATCGCGGCTTTGGTGGCACTTTGGGCCACGGGAGGAAGTGTTTCCACGCTGGTCGTGATGTACTCGATCAATGTCTTCCTGACGTTTTCGCTGTCGATGATCGGCATGGCTGCGCACTGGTATCGGCAGCGGCGCGCGAATCCGCTATGGCGGCGGCGGTTCGTCCTGTTTGTGGCTGGCGCCACGCTGTGCCTATCGATCTTGGCCGTCAATATCTACTTCAAGGTGTTTTACGACTTCTTCTATCACGGCCACGGCGGCGGCTGGATGACGATTGCGGTCACGGGAATCCTGGCCGGCACTTGTTTTCTCATCCATCGCTACTATGGCACCGTAACCGCGCGGCTCAAGACTTTGGACGAGTCGCTTGGCACGATCGAGATTACCGATGTCCCCAATCAGGCCGCTCCAGACCCGGAACAGCAGACGGCAATCATTCTCGTTGGTGGATACAGCGGACTGGGCGTGCATACGCTGCTCAACGCTGTTCGGTTCATGCCTCACTATTACAAGAGTGTCGTATTCATTTCGGTGGGAGTTATTGATTCGGGAAACTTCAAGGGCGTCGAGGAACTCGGCAGCCTCAAGAAACATGTGGAAGCGTCGCTGCTGAAATATGTCGATCTGGCGCGGCGACTTGGATTTGCTTCCGTGGGTTACATGGCGTTCGGCACGGACGTGGTGGATGAATTAGAGCGGCTGTGCAGGGTGGCCCATCGCGATTTCCCAAATTCCGTGGTGTTTGCTGGTCAACTCGTTTTTCAACGCGAAACGTGGTACGGAGCGCTCCTGCACAATCAGACCGCCTTTTCTTTGCAGCGGCGGTTGCAGTGGGACGGAATCCAGATCGTAATTCTTCCAACTCGCGTGCGGGAAAGCTAACTAGCAAACAAAAGTCGGACGGCTGCGACTGGCAACCACGAACTCTGTCCTGGTCGCAAGCGTAAAGCTGCTGCCATGTTCTGTAAGCGTTTCCGATTGCTTTCCCTGTCCGCGGCGCTATTGCACGCGCTCGCAGTCGCGATCGGTCTCGGGCATCGACATGATCACGTAGCTTGTCGTGATACCGCGAATGTATCGGATTGCTGTCACCATGTGCATTGTTCGCACCGAGAGACGCCTTCGCAGCATCGGACGCCATCGCACGACCATGAAGACTGTGCGGCGTGCCGGCACCTAGCCCAGCCGATCTGGCACACGATCTTTGCGCTGGAGTTTGGCGCAGGACATCGGTTTGTAACACTCGCCATTCCAGGAGTCGAATCTGCCGAATCGGCTCCACGGATTGGCTATCTCTCTCGCGGCCCTCCCCTTTGCCTGGCCTAAGGTTCGGGTTCCCTTCTCGGCCCGGCTGTCTTTCTGCGCCCGCGCGACACTCGTGCGTCAGCGCGGCCACATTCTTTGCCGCCATATTCATCCGGCGTCCGCTCGGCGCTGCGGCGCTGCGCGTCCGCCTCGGGAGATAAATTCATGTCACGCCGCCGCTTCGCCTTCACCCTCGTGGAATTGCTCGTCGTCATCGCCGTCATCAGAATTCTCATGGCCCTGCTGCTTCCGGCCGTGCAATTCGCGCGAGAATCCGCGCGCGCCGCCCATTGCCACAACAACCTCAAGCAGATCGGGATCGCCCTGCACATGTACCACGACACGCACCGCATGCTGCCCCCCGGCTGGGGCTGGGCCAGCGCCCTGCTCTACCAGCTCGAGCAGCCCGCCGTCGATCGGCTCATCTACCGTCACCTGTCGATTGCCGATCCGGCGAATCAGCCCGCGCGGGAAAAAGGGATTCCTATCTTCCAGTGCCCGTCGGACACCCAGAAGGAGCGTTTCATGATCTTCGGCGGACTGCCCGGCGCGATCGATCAAGGAACGCCCTTGTTTGAAGTCGGCAAATCGAATTATGCCGGCGTGTTCGGCACGTTCGAAATCGAAGACAACCCGGCCGCGGGCGACGGCATGTTTTTCTATGGCAGCCGGCTGACCTTCGCCGACGTGCGCGACGGCCTGTCTAATACGATCTTCATCGGCGAGCGGCACAGCGTGCACGGCGGCACGACGTGGACCGGCGTCGTCGAAGGAGCCAACGAGCCAATGCCGCGGATCGTGGGCGTGGCGGACCACACGCCGAACGATCCGCATCACCATTTTGACGATTTCACGAGCCATCACACGTCGGGCGTGCATTTCCTCTACGGCGATGGTTCGGTCAAGCGAATCAACAACACGATCGACCTGGAGGTCTATCACGCCCTGGTGACACGGGCGGGCTACGAGGCAGTGTCGTCGTCGGACTAGAAAGAAATTGAACTCTTTGCCGGCCGGACTGCCCTGGACCAGTGGAGACCGCGGTCGCGACCAGGGCAAGAAGTGACCCGAGGTCTCCCCCAGCTGCCGCGCGAGGAGACGCTCGGTCGCTATGTCCGGCGGGATCGGGAGACTCGCGCCGGGCCGGTGAGGCTACGACAGAGTGGAAGCCTGTCCTACGGCCGGCTTGGCTTCCAGGTTGGTCAGCGCCTCCTGCGACATGCGGCTGGCCAGCGCCTTGAGCTCCGCCGCTTCCGGGCCGTCGGCATTGGCAAATGCCGTCTTGTCGGCCAGGAGCATGTTGAGCAAGAGCCCAACGACGCCGGTCGTGCCGAGGCTCGACGGTCCGACGCCTTGACCACTTGCGTGCCCGGTGCCGTTGGCGTCGTTCCCCTCGCTGACGCTGCGGGTCAGTGTGTCACCACCCGATCCGCCGACGAGGAAGACGCGCTCCGGCACCAGCGGCTGGCTGCTATGCGCCAATTCGCGGCCGAGCTGTGTGACGGCATAAACGCGCGGATCGCCATAGGAAGTGACTTTGCGCATCAGGACCGACGCTTCCGACAAACCGACTTGCAAGATTCGCTGAGCTTCGCCGCGGCCGTGGAGGACGGCCTGCTTGCTGTCGGCTTCCGCCAACACGAGCGTCTGCTCCGCCTGGCGGCGAGCCTTGGCCAATTCGGCCTCGCTCATCACGACCGTTTTTTCGGCTTGCTTTTTGGCGCGGGCCAGCTCGGCTTCCCCCTCGCTCTCGGCGATTTGGGCCTTGACGCGAGCGTTGGTCAGGCTGGTCTGCATCTCGGTCTGCGCGATGGCTTCGTTCAGCTCGCGCTGCTTCATGCTGGCGGCCTTCTGTCGCTCATAGGTTTCGAGCTGCTCGATCGAAAGCTGCCGCAGCCGGAGCTGCTCGAGCAGTCCTTCGATCTTGCCGTCCTTCTCCTCGGTGTCGGGCTTGCCGATCAACACATCCACACATTCGATGTCAAAGTCGCGGAATCTCTTCCTGAGCTCTTCGCGCGATTCGCGCTGAATGGCGTCGCGGTCGTGAAGCAGCTCGAGCATGGTTTTCTTGTGGGCGATGTCGCGGAAGTACGCACTCAAGAGCGGGTCGAGCGTCTGCGTGATCAGCTTCTTGACGTCGCCGAAACGCTGGATGACGTTCGGCGCCCGCTGGTAGTCGATATGCACGACCACCGATAGCGGCAGTCGCGGCTCGTACGCGTCGCGCGTGACCAGGTCGATCGACCGCAGCGACTCGTCGTAACGGTGGGTCTCCGACCGGCCGGTGACCCAGTGCAGCACGAAGTTCGTCGTCGGCACCAGGACGATCTGGCCGGCATAGGTGTTAAAGGCATATTTTCCTGGTCCAAGAGGCCGCTCCCATACGCCGCGGCGACCCTCGGCCACGCGCTCGCCGTGGCGAAACGCAATGCCCGACAGGTCGTCGCCGGCCTGGCCATAGTAACTGACCACCACGCCAACGTACCCAATCGGCACGACCGTCTTGGGAATCAGCTCCACCGTAGCGAACCAGCGGTTGATGAAATACGTGCCGTCAGTCACCGGCTGGTATTGCCGGCCCCGGCGGCCCCCTCCATCCAGGAACCGCTGTGGGTCCTGGAAGTTGTTGTGATAGTTCGTTTCGCCCACGTCGGCGCCGACCGCGGGTGCGATGATTTCGCCGACCGCCAGCGACGGGCCATCGTGAACCGTCACGATGCCAATACTATCGACCAACGTCGGCTCTTCCGGGTGCAGCGTATTTAGCGCCTTAACCGGGTGACCGATCACGACCGGCGCAAAGCCGTCGATTGCCGACAGTTCCTCTTGCCACGAGCGGACGGTCGCCAACTCGTGCTGTGTAAGCAAGCTCCGCAATGTGTAGGCGGCATTCTCGGTGATGACGACGAACAGAGCCGGGTTGACCGCATACACGCCCTCGCGAAGGAGGACGAGTTGGCGGCCGCGTTGACCAACGCGATGTGCCTTTTCATCTCCTTTCAAGAACGCTCGTGCGTCCTGAAAGTTGTTGCACGCCACCGCGTGACCCAATGTCTGGCTCGGCGCCAGCGGCTGGCCGTCGCGGGCATAGACATAGCCGATCTTCCCCTGCGGGACAGTGACCAGCGGGCACAGATGCACGCGGTACTGCCATCGCCACAGGCCGAAATGGATGCCGCCGCGGAGCAAATCAGCCTGAAAGCCGGCTTCGCCATTCAAGGCGAGGATTTGACCCTCGGGCACCGAGCCCTTGGCCGACCAGAGCTTCTCGATCACGCCTACCGAGTGGTTCGGGATGAACCGTAGCGTCAGCCAGGCAGCAACGAGCAGCACGACCACAATGCCGATCAGCGCAACGCCCGTCGCGCCAATCGTGGTAACAATGTTCGTCAGTTGCGCAAGTGGAGCGTAGTAGACAAGAGAAGTAAACATGATTCGCCTCCTGTAGGGCAGTTCATCCCGCCATTGTGCCGCGCGCAGCGCGTAGCAGGATACCCTACGTCAAAATTACGGGCGAATCTGTCCGAGCGTCGGACCAGAATGCCCTTTTCAACTTGGGGCCGGTCTGCGCACCGGTCCCGCCTGCGAGGTTAGCTGACGGGCTAGAGCTTGAAAGGTGCTCCGGTCAGATGGCTCAGACCTGCGCCCCGGGAACGAGCGGCTCAGAAGCTCAAGGCCGCCTCGCTCCAGTTGGGTCCCCCGCTGCCGAGTGGTTGTATCCCGCTATTCGGCCACATAAAACAATCATATCGTCTCTTGTGACTGACCCGCTAACGGATTTTGTTCGCGTAAACTGATTGTCAGTAAAAACTTATGGTCACACGACGTTCTGGGTCTCATGCAACCTCGTTTTTGCGGTCCGGGACAACGATCAGCTTGAAACCTGTCGGACACTGGATTTCTCGGGTTGGCAAAGGCGTCTTGCAGTGACGGCATGCTCGCTTACGTCGAACGCAGCCATCCTGGAATCGGGTGTCAATCGTTCGCCAATCCATGCAACCACACCTGCGGCATGCCCAAGGGTTGGCACCGTTAGCTTGAGCCGCCTCGTCGGCAAGGCCTGGAGCGCCCGGTTGGCGGACCGATCGAGTTCTTCCAGGTCCAGGCGTTCGTAGAGATAGGCGACTTGGGGCGGCTGATGTCGCCAACTCTCCGTTGACCCCTTCCAGCAGGTCATCGGAATGCCGAACTGGACGGAGACGAGAGACCGCGTCCACGGCGGCGTCGTTGACCCGCGGGTTGCGGAAGTAGGGTTGCTTGCCCGCAAACACGTCAGCGTCAATCTCGGGATTAATCCGCAAGTCAACGAGACGATTCTGCTGACTGACCGCGAGCATCATCTGTCGCTGAATTTCGGCGCGCTGTGCCAGTGAATCGGCCTGGGCGTCCCCGGTTCGTGAACGGAGCGCAGCCGCACCCATTCTCGCACGTCGTCGGCCTTGATTTGCATCTTGCCGACCATCGCAAGCACTTGTCGGTGTCTCTCGGGCTCGGTGACGCGCAGGCGGGGATGACTGGCGACGTTGCAGTACGTGCAACGGTAGTCGATGCCGGTCAGCGGGGCCGGATCGCAATTGCAGCGTCGGCGGTGGCGGTGGCGGTGGCGGTATTCGCTCAGCAGGACCCGACGAACCCAGTTACAACATTCGGTCCAACGGTGATCAGCCACCAGTCGTCGTTTTCTTCGGACGCACTTCCATGAGTTTGTCTTTCAGGATTTCGGCCTCAGAGTCACTCAGCTTTGGGCATGCCTTCTTCAGCGCCTTGAAGTATCGGTCGATTTCGTGGAGTTGGAATGGGAATCCGATGTTCTCACCTTCGTCGCCAGAATCGGCCAGCGTCTTGCCGTCCTTGTCAAGAATCACAAACGCGGGCACGCCGCGAGCTTTCCCGTACTCGTCGTACATCTCTTGGCCACCGGCGTTCGCTGCCGTGTCGACTTTCACTATCACCAGATGTTTCGTCAGGACGCGGCTAACCTTCTCATCCGCATGGTACTTGTCGAAAACCTTGCACCAGCCGCAGCCAGGCGATCCAAAGATAAGAAAGAGCTGTTTCTCCTCCTTCCCAGCCTGCACCAGGCCACTGGATCGCAGTTCCTCGGCCGAGGGCATCGGCTTGTTTGCTTCCTCTGCACGTGCAACGCAGAGCCATGCGGCAACAAGCGTGCTCGCGATTGTCATATAGCGGGTCATTATTCAGTTCCTTAGATCATTGAGGGTGAAGGTGATATTCACTTCACGGGAGCAGGTTACCCCTGTTTCCGCTCTCCGCAGTCGGCAATCACAATCTTGGCCCTGGTTCAGCGAGCCGCTGAAGACAAGTCTACGGCGTTTTGGGCGCCAAGGACATGGCTTGCACGGACATCAGGTCAGCTGTCAGCGCGCGTAGGCTGGCGGCTTGGGATCAAGCAGCCGCACGAGAGCGTCCTTCATGGTGAACGCGCAGAAGTGGTTGCCCAGCGGATTGTAGTGACCGCTAGGGCCAACGAAGTAGCGCGACAGCGCCTCTTCGGGAGTGCCTTTGAACCGCGCGGCATCGGCGGCGTGGGCCTGCAGCAGGTCCACGTACGGCAGCCTGGCCTGCTTGAGATAATCGACGAACGCCTGATCGAGTCGCAGTCCCGTCTGGATATGCCGTGCGATCGATCGAGCACTATAGGAGAGGGCATAAAGCACCAGCTTGCCGTTCTTCTTGGCGAATTCGTTGACACGCTCGAGGATCCACGTGCTGCCGAAAATCCCCTGTTTCAGCAGTCTCTCGTCGTCGTAGTCGGTCTCCGGGACAGGCTCGCCGTTCGCCTTGCGGGCGGCCCGCAGCAGCCGGTTGTGAAGGTAGAAATCGTCGCGAAACAGGGAGTACACCCGTTCCAGTTCGCACAGGTTGTGCACCGATTCGGCCGTGGGACACGGATTGGGGCGTTCGGTGATCGTGCCCCTGCCGAGATCGACCACGAGGTGCGGCACAGTGGGGCTTGGGCTCTTGCGATTGACGCCGAATTTGAACCGCTGCCAGCCGTGCAGATTGCGCACATGGTCATCGTGGAAAACATTGAAGATGATGTATCGGGCTGGAGAGCGCTTTTCTTCGCGCAACATTCGCAGGTAGGCTTGATAAACCGAATAGGCGCCAATTCCGTAATTGCGAACCGGCTCACCAAGGTGCGCCGCCAGCGACTCCTGCCAGGTCTCGCCGTCGCTGACCTGCTCGCAGCTCGTGTAGCTGTCGCCATAGCTATTGATCCGGCACGGCTCGCCGGCGTGAGCGAACATTCGACGGGCACCGAGCTTGTCGTACCGATACTGGCATATGGCCCCCTCCAGCCCTTCCGGAAAATCGCGGTCGATATGGAGGTACCCCAGTTCCGCGTCGTATTTGCAGAACGGAAACGCCTGCTGCTTGAGCCAGCGATCGACGTCCTCGCGAGTCAGCAATAGCGGCCGGAGATAATCTTGAATCTGCTTCTCGGTCGCCTGCGGTTCTGGTTCCAAGTCGCCACCAGCGGCAAGCACCTTGCGAAAAGCACAGCTAAGGGAGAGCGCCGCCGCCCCGCGTACCAGCACCGTTCGCCGATCGATCCGTTCGTGATGGTCAACGTCCATTGGATCACTCCCCAAGGGGGCTGTCGTCGCAGACTAATTCAATGCCGCTACAATAAACCAGCGCCTGCGCCAGGCAAGTCCCTGGTCCGCCTGTCCGCCGCTTGGGTCCCGCCCTCCGCATCCCGGAGCCAACCAGCACGACCCCTCGTGCCGAGGCTCCGATGAGCGATCCTTTGCCACGCGCTTGAGGCCATTGTTAAGCCGGACTGGTCGGCCCTCACGGCGCACCGCGTCACGGCGCTGGGGTCGCGGCGGCCGGGTAACCGTGCGCTGCAGCGAACGCGGCCAGGTTGCTCTGGTAGAAATCGATGCCTTTCGCGGGCCGGTTCGATGAGCTTAAATCGTTAGGAGCATCGCGCAAGTGCAGCACATGGGCGCAATGAAAATGACGGAGTGGTGGCTCAGACTGATACTGCGCATCTTCGGCACGATATGCGTGCTGGCAATGATTCCGCTGTTCATGCCCCGGAGTTGGATCGAGGCCAGCCACCAGTTACTCGAGCTTGGCCAGTTTCCCACAGCACCCATCGCAGAGTATCTGGCGCGCTCGGTGTCCGCATTGTGCGCCTTTTATGGCGGGCTGCTTTGGGTGCTGTCTCGTGACGTTCACCGATTCGTCGACATCATCAAGTATCAGGCGGTAGCCATGATGTTGCTTTCCGCAGTGGGCATTTTTGCTGGCGTGCGCGCTGGTATACCGGCTTTCTATGTCGTCGCCGACGCTCTGGGCTGTTGGAGTTTTTTGTTGCCCATCCTGATACTTGCAGCACGATTGCACCCGAAAGAGACGGCAACCTAAGATACGTAATCCCGTTGGCCGAAGTCCATTTTCCGGACATGCCCGGATTCAGGGGGCCAGGTGTAGCAGCCGGTGAACTATGAAATCCACTACGTCCCACTCCATTACACGGCGTCAGCTCGTAGCGAGCCTGGGAGCGGTTGGCAGTCTCCTGCTCACCGATAACTGGGCGCAGGCCGATAACCAGAGCGTTCCGCCTCCGAAGTTCCTCTTGGAATGGGGACGCCGCGGTCCAGGCGAGGGGGAATTCAGCGCCTGCGTCGGCATCGCTGTCGGCAAGAATGACGAGATCTACACCGCCGAGTTTCGCAACCAGCGCGTTCAGCGATTCACGCCTGAGGGAAAGTTTTTGAGCACATTCCCGGTTCAGCCCCATGCCGGCGGCCTGGCGGCCGCTGAGGACGGAACCGTCTATGTCGCACACTGGAACAGCAACAAGATCGCGGCGTACTCAGCCGCCGGCAAGCTGTTGCGGGAATGGGGACAAAAAGGGACGGCCGACGGCGAGTTCCAACTCCCTGGCTCAATCGCCTTGGGACCAGATGGTCTGTTGTACGTGCCCGACCAAGGCAATAGCCGCATTCAGGTTTTCGATCGTGAAGGAAAGTTTGTGAGGAAGTGGGGCTCGCTTGGATCGGAGCCAGGACAGTTTGGGGGAGGTCAGTCAGCCGGCGGCCGCTTCGCCGGACCGCAGTTCGTCGCCTTCGACCGGGAAGGCAATGTTTATGCGACGGACGCCGCCCTGGATCGGGTTCAGAAATTCGACGCAGAGGGCAAGGTACTTGGAGCCTGGGGAAATGAAAGTGCGGAGCCGGGCGGTTTCGGTCCGCCGCCGAAGACAAAGGACGGAACGCCAACCATGGGCGGTCCGATCTCAATCTGCGTGGACCAGCATGATCGAGTCTGGGTAAGTGCTACGAACAATCGCGTTCAGCTCTTTACCAACGACGGCAAATACCTTTGCGGCCTTGGCGGCGAAGGGATCGAACCGGGGCGCTTCCATCTGCCACACGGAATCGCGCTCGACAGCCAGGGTTGTCTATACGTCTCGGATACGATGAATGCACGCATTCAGAAGTTTTCTTTCACTTGAAGCATGGCACTTCGTATGGTCTGGTGAAGCCGAGCCTGGCTCACATGGTTTCCAGCCGCTCGACCTACCGGGTCATATGCCGCATGGCTGCCTTGAGAACCCAACCGCCGATGTGCAGGATGATCCCGAAATACAGCCACCATTTTTAAACACCCGAACAGGCGGCCGTGCGTAACGAATAGCCGCCGAGGTACCTTCCTCGGCGGCTATGGTTAGTCCGCGGGCCGTCGGATTCCGCTCGACGGCCCAAAGCTCCCGTCCTGGGACTCGACCGCGACCTGCTGGTCAACATGAGGCGCGGAACAGTAGTCCGCCGCGTTGGTGCGCGTCCGACTTCATCCCTCATCGTCCAAATCGTCGAGTTCTTCCGGCGACCGAAGATAGTTCCGCAGGATGTACTTGCCGACCTGGCTTCCTTGACGGGACCCCGCTTCCTGATCGAAACGGAAGTGAATGCCGCCGTAGACGCGGGCGTCGTCGATATCGTCGGTGATCTGCTCAAAAGCAGTGTAGTTGAGGACGGTATCCGGCAGGGCCGGATGGGTCAGCGTGATGGCATGGCCGTCCTTGCCGAAAACACGCTCCAGCACTTCGCGGGCTGCCCCGGAGAGCGTCGCATGGGCCGATGGGTAGCCCGGAAATGCTGGTGTCGTAATCAGCGGTAGCCAGTCAGGATCGGGGTCGGTCAAGTCATTGCCGTCGGTGTCACCCACGCGGATCGCGGTCACGGGGCGCCAGAAGTTGTAGTGGTACTTGGTGTCGAAACAGGCTATCGAGCCATCGCATATGGCCATCGCCAGCAGCGCGAAGATCCTGGCATTCTCCGAGAGCGTCTTGCCCTGTGCCGCGCTAGCCTGGCGCGCGGCCGAGTTCCACAGGTACACCGGGGTGGCGCCAACGCCATAAAAGAGCGCCACATCGGTGCGATCCTGCGGACGGAAAGGACTGTCTACGCGGCCCACAAGCATCACCTCGAGATAGTCATTGGCATACTTCCCCGTGCGGAGCGCCGGCGGCGGTGGGAGGCGGAATTGCGATCCATCCGCCAAGCCAAACGGCATCACCTGGCCCCACTGGGTAAACGCGGCCGGGAGGAGTGCCGGCGGCGTCGGCTGCCAGTCGCCAGGATCAGTCCCCGGCGTGTACGGCACGACGGCATCCCAGCCATCCCCCGCCCGCAGCAGTAACATCGCGGCCGCGGCATTCTCTCCGACGAGAATGCCGACGTCCTTGGCCGGGCCGTCCGGAATTGCGGCCAGCGATGCGGCCCGCGCCGCGTCCAGGGACAGGGCACTGCCCGGGCGCAGCGTCACCAGCGTGCGATGAGCGGCGGCAATGGCCGCGGCATCGGGCGATGCCCCCGGCGGCGCGACGATGAGTCCACCCAGGTACGGTTCGTAATCCTCTTCGATGGCGTTGACCGCCTCGAAGACGGCCAGCTGCACGATCGCGCCCCACCGCGCCTGGAAGAACGGGTTCGTGGGCGCCGTCGTCACGGTCGCCTGCATGATCGCGTTCCAGTCGGTGACGGTGTCGGCCCGCGCGGTGGAAGCGACGGCTGGGGCCAGCGCCAGGGCGATGATCGCAACGTCCGCCCACCGGAAGAGTGAAAGACGTGTCATCGGAATGTTCCTCTCATATGGTCTGCGTTACGATGAATGGACATCGCGGCCGGCGCGCAGACCGAGCGCCGGAGCGGTGCCGGGCCGGCGGGGGCTTGCTTGGCGATAAGGACCCGCCGGCCGCTGCCTTTACATTCAGTCGTCGTTCAGGATCGTCGCCGTGGCGACCGCGTCCTCGATGGTCGCGCCCCCGGCATTGGAGAGCTGCACCGAGAAGGTTTCGTTCGGTTCACGCTTGCGGTCCCCCTTGATCGCAATGGAGATCGTGTGGCTCGTCTCCCCGGGTTGGAACGTCAAGGTGCCGCTGGTCGCCGTGTAATCCGAACTCGCGAGGGCAGTACCATTGGCGGTGGTGTAGCTCACCGTGACCACGTCGGCGGCGTAACCGAAGAGCTTGACCGTCAAGTTCAGCCAGGTCGTTCCCTTGTTCCTTTCCCACACGGATCCATTCGTAATGCTCAGCCTCGGCGGCGGCGGTACCGCTGAGCCGATATCTACGAGGTCATCACGAGAATAGAGGCCACCGTAGTTCCCGGGCCGAAGGTCTTTGATTCTTGAGGAGTCAGCCGTCGTAAGACCCGACTCGACGATGGGGTAGCCGTCCACGTCCGTGGAGAACGGGGGCCAGTGCCACCCCCCGGTTGTGACGTAAAACGAAACGCCTGCTACCGGATCCGCTGGCCACAGTCCCAGGTCGAAGTTCGCGAACGGCCCGCTATCCCACCAGAAATAGGAATCGAAGGAAGAGCCGATCGACAGTTCGACGTATGCGCCGTCGGTCAGGCCACCCCCGGTCAACTGCCGGCTGACAGCCTCGTTGAGGATGTCGGCATCGGGACCGAAGAACTGGAAATCGAACGACGTCGCGTGCACGCGGGTGATGTACTGCTCGTAGTAGCCATAGCTAAATTCGTCGTTCCACTCCGTGTAGGAATAATCGTGCGAGTACCAGATGCCGTGCAGCGTGAGCGTCCAGGTTTGTGCATATCCGTCGGCATAGACCTGTGCGAGGTCGTCGCCGAGCATCCCCGGGTACACAATGTCACTGATGACTCGGTGGATGCCATGGAATGTCCCGCTGATGCTGAGCGTGTCGGCCTCCTGGGCGGATACGAGGCCCGGAGCCAGCGCGAGCACCAGGGCCAGGGCAGCGGCCGATGGGAGATGTTTCAAGCGTTTCATCGGATTGCTCCTTTCACTTGGCCTGCGGTAGGATGCAAACATTGCCGCGGCGCGCAGACCGAGCGCCGGGGCGATGTCGGGCCGGCGGGAGCTTGCTTGGCGGTAAGGACCCGCCGGCCGCTTTTTTTGATTCTTGACGGACGGACGCACAATCCGTCCTACTTCTTCTCGTTTAACTCGAGCAACTCCGCGGCCTCAGCACGGAAGCGGCGCAGCTCTTCATCGGTCGGCCGGTTTTTGTCCATCCACTGCACAGCCCGGTCGTACCACTCGCGGGCCTTTTCCTTCTCGCCGAGCCTCCAGTGGGCCATTGCCAGGAAGAACCAGTCAAAGCTGTCGCCGCCGTTGCGCAGCTCCATCGACTTTTCCAGGGCGGCGATGGCGGCCTTCCAGTCGCCCGCCCGGTAGTGGGCCACGCCCAGCGTATTGGCGTATGCCCCGTTGTTCGGAGAAAGTTCCACTGCTTTCTTGGCGAATTCGAGCGCACAAGTTGGATTACGGAACTTTGGTTCGGAACCCGTGGCCAAGCCCCAGGATAGATTGTTACACCTGAGAGCCAGCGTGCGCCGCTGGTCGGGAGGCAGCTTCTGGCAGGCTTCCCTGAACCGGTCATCGGTTTGCTCCGCTGTTTGGGCTCGACTGGAACTCGACGGCAATACAGCGGTGGCGAACAAGCTATAGGCCCGCTCCAGCCGATACTCGGCGATGTCGGGGAACGCGGCCGCAAGCTTCTCGGCACGGGCCAGCGCCTTGCGATAAGCGTTGGCGGACTCCTCGGGCTCGCCGGATTTCCAGAGCTTGTCGCCGAAGTCGTTCACCGCGAAAGGGCTATCCGGGTCGTCCGGGTCTAACTCATTCCGCGATGCCGTTGCTTCTTGGTCCGTGGCGCCGCGCCAGAGTTTGACTGTCCCATCGGCGCCCGCCGTGGCCAACGTCTTGCCGTCGGGGGCAAAGGCCACGGATCTAACCGTCCCCGCTTTGAGAGTCATCCGTTCCTGCCCGGTAGCCAAGTCCCACAGCTTCACCGTCTGATCAGCACTTGCTGTCGCCAAGGTTCTGCCGTCAGGGGAGAAAGCCAGGGAAACAATGTTCTGGGTATGACCCTTCAAGGCAACAAGCAACTGACCCACGGCCACGTCTCGTAACCGCACCGTACCGCGGTCACTCCCCGTGGCCAGCCTCTTGCCATCCGGGGAAAAGCGCAGCGATCTCACGCTGCTATAGCCGCTCTCACCTTGGGGGAAGGTCAGCTTTTGCTTGCCGGTTGCGGTGTCCCAGAGGCTCACCTCGTAGATGCTCCCCCCTGTTGCCAGGAGCTGGCCATCCGGGGACAAGGCAGCCGACACAGACGAAAGGTCGTAAACTTGTAACGATGTCCGCAGCTGCCCTGTCGCCGTATTCCAGAGCTTGACGGTCTTGCTAACCCAGGGGCTGAAGGTGACTAATGTTGTGCCGTCCGGCGACAGGGCCCCCGCAGCCCCTTTCTCCTCCTGGAACCTCGCTTTGGCCTGCCCCGTTGTCAGGTCCCAGACTTGAATCGTTTTGTCGGGATCTAGCGCGGCCAAGGTGGCGCCGTCCTCAGAAATCGCCCCCGACCACAGAGGTCCCTGTAATGTGGCTTTCTCTTTGCCAGTGGCCACATCCCACAATTTCGTGGGATGGTCCCCAGCCGAGATCAACGTCTGGCCGTCCCGAGAAAACGCCACGGACCTTACGGGTCCGCTGTGCTTGAGGGTATCGGGCGCCTCGGCGGAACCCGGCTCCCAGAGCTTGACCATCCCATCAACGCTGGCGGCAGCCAATAGCTTGCCGTCGGCTGAAAAACTGACGGAATGGACCGGACTGAGATACGGGAGCTGGCTTCGTTCTTTCCCGGTAGCCAGGTCCCAGAGCCTGATTGTCCGGTCCTCACTTCCCGAGGCCAAGGTCTTGCCGTCGGGAGAAAACACGAGTGACATGATGCTGCCACCGTGACCCTGGAGACTGGCTCGTTTGTTTGCCGTGGCCACGTCGTACAGGTCCACAGTGCCAGCACCGGTGGCCAGCGTTTTGCTGTCCGGAGAGAACCGCACCGGCCGGCCCCAACCGACATTGGGGATGGTCACTCGCTCCTGCGCGGTCGCGCCGTCCCAAGACCATATCTTCACACTTTCGTCTCCGTGGCCGCCGCCAGTGGCCAACATCTTGCCGTCCGGGGAAAACGCAACGGTGATTGTCTCGCCCGTGTGGCCCTTGAGGATGCCGCACTGCGTCTTGGTGCTCAAGTCCCAGAGAGTCACTGTGTTGTCATCACTATTGGAAGTGGCCAACGTCTTGCCGTCGGGTGAAAAAGCCACGCCCCTGACGCCATAGCGCCGTTGAGTACAGGCTATAGTGGCCAGTTCTTGCCCGGTCATCGAATCCCAGAGCTTCACGGTTCCGTCCGCCGCCCCCGAAACCAGTAGTTTGCCATCGGGCGAGAACGCCACACACCATACACCTGACTGGTGTCCGTGGAGTGCAAGCCGTTGTTGTCCGTTCGTCGTGCTCCAAACTTTCACCGTGCTATCATGGTCGCGCGTGGCGGTAGCCAGCATGGTGCCGTCCGGCGAAAGCGCAACCGAGAACGTACTGTTGCGATGGGCACGCCAGCTCAAGCGCTGGTGCTTGTGGCACTGTTGCCAGAGGAAATACCAATCGAAGCCGCGCAGGTCCTCCTGATCGAACTTGGGCCGCTGACTTTCCAAAAGCTCCAGCAACCGAGCACTATGCCCGATTTCCCACGCCTGTTGAGCCAGGTTCATCTGCGCGGCATTAAAGCGCCGGCGCGCGAGCAGTTCCTGCTCCTTGGCGAGCGTCGTTTGCTTTTTCGCTTCGAGCTCGTTTGTCTTGGCTGTCTTCAGCGCTGTTTCCTTCTCGCGCAGCGCCACGGTCTTTTCGCCCGCCGCGCGCACCGCGTGCGCTTCGGCATAGGTTGCGAGGATCATGCCCCACGTCGTGCCGACAATGCCAGTCACCAGCGCTGCCAGGACCAGCGAGGCCGCCAGCACTGGCCCCTTGTTCCGCCGCACGAACTTTCGCAACCGATAGCCCACTGACGGCGGACAGGCCTGCACCGGCTCGTCGTTTAGATTGTGCGCGATGTCATTGGCAAACCCGCTGGCCGTCTCATAGCGGCGGCCGCGGTCTTTTTCGAGGGCCTTCATCACGATCCAGTCCAGCTCGCCGCGGACCAGCCGGGCCAGCTTCGCCGGCTCGGTGTGCCGCTGGGCGGCAATGCTCGGCGCGGCTTCCGCCGTGCTGATCCGCGTGCTGGGCTTAGGCGGCTCTTCCTCGCGGATGATGCGGCGGATTTCGTCAAAGGCGGCCTGCTTGAGCTGCTCCTTGCTGACCGGCGTCGTACCGGTGAGCAGTTCATAGAGGAGCACGCCGAGCGAATAGATGTCGCTCCGCGTGTCAATGTCCGTGCGGCATAGCTCCGCCTGCTCAGGGCTCATGTATAGCGGCGTGCCGATCATCTGGGCGAATTCGGTGGACACCGTCTTGTCGGTGAGCTGCTGGCCCATCGCCTTGGCGATGCCGAAGTCGATGACCTTGACCGCCGGCTGGCCGTCCTGCCGCGTAACCATGACGTTGGTGGGCTTGATGTCGCGGTGGATGATGCCCTTGGTGTGGGCGTGCTGGATCGCGTGGCAGACCGCGGCGAAGAGGTCCAGCCGCTCGCGGATCGTAAGGCTGTTCTCATCGCAATATTGGGTGATCGGCGTCCCGCGGACGAGCTCCATGACAAAGTACGGCCGGCCCGATTGCGTCGCCGCGGCATCCATCACGCGGGCGATGTTCGGATGGTCCATCACCGCCAGGGCCTGCCGCTCGGCCTCGAAGCGGGCGATGACTTGCCGCGTGTCCATCCCCGGCTTGATGACCTTGAGGGCGACGCGGCGGCGGACCGGCTC
>DASRJP010000099.1:0-11946 GCA_035649415.1 Pirellulaceae bacterium
TATTCGTCATGGGGGAAGGGATTGGCAAACGCGGCGGCAACTTTCTCACGACCGTCGGCCTGTTCGATAAATTCGGCCCCGAGCGGCTCTGCGATACGCCGATCTGCGAGCGGGGCTTCGTCGGTCTGGCCTGCGGCGCGGCCATGACCGGCAGCCGCCCGGTGATCGACTTCATGTTTGCCGATTTCATCCTCGACTCGGTCGGCGAGATCATCAATCAGATCGCCAAAATGCAGTACATGTCGAGCGGCCGGCTGAAAATGCCCCTGCTGCTGCGCGGCTGCATCGGCATCGGCCACTCGGCGGCCACGCACCACTCGGGGAATTACTACGCGATGTACGCCCAGGTGCCGGGGCTGCGAGTCGTCGTCCCTTCGACGCCATACGATGCCAAGGGGCTTTTTTTGCGGGCCCTGCGGTGCGACGACCCGGTGATGTTCCTGGAACATCGCGAGCTGATGAACGTCAAGGGTCCCGTGCCCGAGGAAGACTATGAGATCGAGTTCGGCCGCGCAGCCATCGTCCGCGAGGGGCGTGATGTGACCGTCGTGGCTATCGCCCGCATGGTTCACCTGACGCTATCGGTTTGCGACGAACTGGCAAAGAGCGGCATTTCCGTCGAGCTGATCGACCCGCGCACCGTCTCACCCCTCGATACGGCAACGATCCTCGAATCGGTCAAGAAGACTGGGCGGCTGCTCATCGTCGATGAAGCGCCGCAGCCGTGCAGCGTGGCCGCCGAAATTGCCGCCCGGATCGTAGACGCCGGCTTCGACGAACTCGATGCGCCGATCCAGCGGTTGCACGGGGCCTTCGCGCCGACCCCCTACAGCCCAACGCTGGAAGGGGCCGTCGTGCCCACCGCCAAGGAAATTGCCGCCGCCATCCGCCGGCTCATGGAGGAGTAAGCGATGGCTGCCGAAATTCGAGTGCCGCGGTTGGGCTGGTCCATGGAGGAGGGGACTTTCGTCGGGTGGAAGAAGCGGGACGGTGACGCGATCGCTGTGGGCGAGATTCTGTACGAGCTGGAAGGTGAAAAGGCTTCACAGGAGATCGAATCGCTCGATGCAGGGGTGCTGCGGATTGCGCCGGGTTGCCCTGCGGCCGGGACGGTCGTGCCTGTGGGTGCGCTGCTGGGCTGCGTTGTCGCCGCGGGTGAGGTAGTGAACTGGGCGTCCATGGAGTCCGTCCGGTCCGCGCCGGCAGAATCGGCGCCAGCCGCTTTGGCTGGCCCATCAGCGGCTCACGCCCCGCCGTCGGTCCGCCGCCTGGCTCGCGAGTTGGGAATCTCGATTGACCAGGCCATGCAAGGGCGGGCGACTGCCCCCCGCGTTCAATCGACAGCGAAGCCAACATCGTTTGCCACTGACCAGGCGAAATCCAGTCCTCGTGCCCGCCGGGCCGCGCGCGAGCGCGGCATCGATTGGCGACAATTGCCAGGTAGCGGCAGAAACGGTCGCGTGCGCGAGCGGGACGTGTTAGCCGCGGCTGGGATCAGCGCACCCGTTGCCGGCGAGATCTCGATTCCGATCACGCCGCGGCGCCGCACCATCGCCCAGCGGATGGTGCAGAGCCTCCAGCGGACTGCGCCTGTCACGCTCACGACGCGGGTAGACGTGACGCGGCTCGTCGAGATTCGCGCCAAGTTGAAAGCCGGCGGCGTCCAAATCGTCCCGGCGTACGGCGACCTAATCGCGCAGCACGTGGTGAAAACGCTCGAAAAACATCCGCTGCTGGCCGGCCGCTGGGAAGAGAACCGGATCGTGCTGCCGCAGCCAGGGCATATTCATGTAGGAATCGCCGTCGATACGGATGATGGGCTGCTGGTTCCGGTTTTGCGCGACGTAGCTGCCCTGTCGATCGAAGAAATCGCCCGCCAATCGCGCGACCTGGTTGAGCGCGCTCGCGCGAACAAACTGACTGCCGCCGAGATGCAAGGGGCCGTTTTCACGATCACCAACCTCGGCGCCTACGGCATCGACGCCTTCACGCCAATCATCCACTGGCCGCAGTCGGCCATCCTCGGCATGTGTGCCATTCGTCGCGAGCCAGTGTTCGATGAAAACGACCGCGTTGTCGCCCGCCACCTGATGACGCTCAGCCTCACGTTCGATCACCGGGTCATCGACGGTGCTCCCGCCGCGCGATTTATGGCTGATCTCGTCGCCGCCATCGAGCAATCGTAGGACGGGCTTCCTCGCCCGTCTTCGGAATGGACTGGAAGTCCGGCTTACAGCTCAATCACCATCCCGTCCTCGGCCATTTCCGTCTTTGGAAAAACGGCCCGCGCGACTTCGATGTCGATCTTCCGCTCCCTCTCGATCGTCGGATCGACGTGCGTCAGCAGCAGCCGGCCCACATTCGCCAATCTGGCCACCTGAGCCACCGGCGTCAGGCAGCTATGGCCCGACTTTTCCGCCAGCTCCTCATAGCCGTCGGCAAACGTACACTCGTGGATCAGCACGTCGACGCCGCGAATCCGCGGCACGTAGTCTGCCGCGAGGTCGGCAATTGTGTCCGTGACGAACGCCAGCGATCTATCCTTCCAGTCGATCCGATAGCCGAGCGATCCTCCTGGATGTTTTTGCGGCCACCAGGTCAGCTTGCCGCCACCGCGAAGCTCAATCGGCTGCTGCCCTAGCGGCTGCCAGGAAAGCGGTGGCAGCACGGGGAACAGATCCGGATGAAACAGATGCTGGCGGATGCTCTCCAGCTTGGCGGCCTCGCCGTGCACCGTCGTCCGCGTCACTTCCTTCTGATAGAGCACCGTGAACAGGAACGTCAGTCCCACGCAGTGATCGAGGTGGGCGTGCGTGAGATAAACATCCAGCTCGCTGGTACGCAGCAAGTCCCGCACGCGATAAAACGCAGTCCCTGCGTCGAACACCACGCCGATCTCCGGCAGCATGAGGCAGGTCGTCTGCCGACGGTCGGTGTTGTGGTATCCCGACGTGCCAAGAAGGACGAGCTTCATGATGCGCCGTCTTCGAATTCCGGGCGCGGCCGTCCCCCGGCGAACCGCGCCTACTTGCTGATCAGCATTGCCGCCCACGGCGTCCTTGGATCGGGACTGCTGGCGGCTACTGTACTGTAGCAGCAATTTTGGCTCCGCCGCAGCGTCGTTACAATCATCCCAAGCCGCAGAATCGTACTGGCTCAAATTCCTGGCCCCACCACCCTTGCCAGCTGACGAAGGAACTGAAGACGCCGGATTGCTGCCACGATGCCGGTTAATGCTTCGCGCGGGGGACTCATGAAGGACGATTGCCGGGTTACTAGTTGCATTCGGCTTAACGGGACCAGGCAATGGTCCCTGGTGGCCATCCTCGGCGCGATCTTGTCGAGCGGCAATTCGTCCCTGGCAGGCGAGTCGAGCGCGACGCGCGTGGATCAGCCGGCCGCCCAGCTAGTCGGAATGATGTCCTGTTCCAGCGCGTCCTGTCACGGCCAGCCAGTGGACGACGCGTTCCGCACCGGTCCGGCCAGGCAGGAGTTCTCGTTGTGGCTGGAGAGCGACCCCCATTCCAAGGCAGCCCACACGCTCAACTCGCCCGAGTTTCGTCGCATTCTGGCCGTCGTCAGCAGCGGTCGTGAGAACGGACCCGTTTCCGCGGAAGTTTACGTTCGTTGTGCCCGGTGCCATGATCCGCAGGGGCTGACGCTGGCCGGCGACGACCCAGCCTCGCTCATGACCGTCCCCGCCGCCGCCCGCGGCATAAGCTGCGAGTCCTGTCACGGCGCGGCCGAGAAATGGCTGCCCGACCATTACCGCGATGGCGTCACGAAGGAGCAGCTCACGGCGCTGGGCATGATCGATACAGACAACGTCCTGGCGCGCGCGCGGCAATGTGCGGCATGTCACGTGGGGGATGAAACGCGCGACATGAACCACGACATGATTGCCGCCGGTCATCCGCCGCTGCGGTTCGAGCTGTCGGCGTACCATGACCTGATCCAGCACAAGCACTGGTCGGACGCGGAGCGCATCGAGAAAAGGCAGTTCAAAGCGCAGCTCTGGGCGGCGGGCCAGCTGGCCACGCTCGAATCGATGCTGGCGCTATCGAAATCGCGAGCGGAGCGGGCGCTTGAGGCGGACGGCGACGCGCGATCGGCCGCGACCTGGCCGGAATTCGCCGAGTTCGACTGTCTGGCCTGCCACCAGCGGCTGCGCCCGGCAAAGGTCGCCGGCTCGCGCGCCGAACTGACCACCGCTGGCAAACCGCGCTGGCAGCCGTGGAACCTGGCGCTGGCGCCGCGGCTGCTGAAAGAAATGCCGCTGGGCGACATTTCGCTGGCGACGACGCCGGCCGACGCGGCTGCATATGTTGATTCGCTGCACATGGCCCTGAAAAATCACGCGCTGGTCACCTCTCTCTCCAGTCCGGCGGAACGCTCTTCTCCAGCCATCACAGTGGACGACATGCTGAACCTGCTCGAGCACCCGGCGTCCGGCGAGCGCCCCACCTGGGCCACAGCTTGCCAGGAGCTTTTGGCGCTCAAGGCGGGATACTTGGCCTGGCGCGACGAGCGGCGTAAGCTCATGCGCTCGGCGGACGTGCAAACGACGGATGCCGCGAGAGACGACCCCTGGTCGGTGGCTTTTCGCCAGGAGCTCGACGAGCTGACTGCGGCGCTCCGCTTTGGGTCGCACGATTTTGAGTGGCCGGCATTCGATTGGGAGGGCTTGCCGCGGAACCAGCGGAAGGACGTGCCAAAATACGGCAGCCTCTCGGAAATTCGAGAAAGGATCGGCGAGCTGGCGGGGGAATTGAAAACCAAATCTGTTCCGCTTGAGGGAGGCGATCCGTGAGGTTTCATGCGGCACCACTGGCGGCCGCTCTCCTGCTGGCGATCGCCGTGACAACGGCGGCTCAGGAGACGCCGCAGCGGCCGACGTTTGCACTCTCCACGACCGGCGATTGCATCGATTGCCATTTCGCGCCCCCCAGTGCCGCCACCAGCGACTCGTTCGCACCGGACGGCTTTTGCAACCGCGAGGAAGGGGCGGTCTGGCTGACGCGGGACAAGCATCGCCAGTCGCTCTATCTGCTTGTCAGCGAGGAGAACCGCCCGCTGACCGAACAGATTCTCGGTTTCCCACTCAAAGACGTCCTGCAATACGAGCTGGTTCCTCCCGATGCCGATTCGCCGCGGCGGGAACTCGTGCGCGGGGTCCGATTCGTCGAAAATGCCGACGCGACGAAGGTGACCCTCTTGCGGCAGTGCCTGGCGTGCCATGCTCCGGTCGAAGAGCGCGCGCAAGCCAATCGCAAGGTCACGACGATCGAGTACGGCGTTTCCTGCCAGGCTTGTCACGGCGCGGGCCGGACCTACGAGACGGCCCATCGCCGGCCGGTGTGGCGGGCACTCAAGGCCGAGGCCAAAGAACAGCTCTTCGGCATGCGCGATTTGCGGAATCCTGTTACCCGCGTCGAATTGTGCGCCTCGTGCCACGTCGGCAGCGCCGATGGCAAATTCGGATTCACTGGAGACGAGCAGGCCGTGCGGTTCGTCAAGCACGAATGGTACGCCAAGGGGCATCCACCGCTGCCGAGCTTCGAGTTCGTCACGTTCGCAACGCAGATGCCCGCGCACTGGCGGCCGCTGCCGGAAAAGCTGGCCGACGACAAGCCGTTTCAGTTCTACCAGGAAAAGCCGGCCGATATCGACATCTCCGATTTTCTCGACAACGATGTGCCGCGTTCGGTGAAGATCGAAGCCAGCGAGTTTGCCAACGGTTATCTCGAGGCCAATGCCGCCAGCCACTCCCCGGAGCCGGCCGCGGACTTTTTCCGCAGCAGGGACGTGGCGATTTCCGGAGTCGGCGTGCTTTCCGCGTATGCTGCGCTGCTGGCGAATGCTCCGCCCGCGCTGGCCGGCGACTTTGCCCTCTACGACTGTAGCGCCTGCCACCATGAGCTGCGATCGAGGTTTCCGTCGCAATCGCGCGTCCGCCGCACCGTGACCGCCGGCAGGCCGCCGCCGGCGTACTGGACGCTCGCGCTAGCCCGTGCCGGCACGAAACAATTGTCAGAGTCGAAGGACCTTGTGCAGGAGCTGGAGTCGGCGATTGCCGAACTCGACCAGGCTTTCTCGGCCCGCCCGCTGGGAGACCCGGTGCGAATCAAAGCGGCGGCGCAGCAACTCGGGCAATGCTGCGCCAAAATCTCCCAGTCGCTGGCTCGCCAGCCGATGGGTCAAGACCAGGCCGCGCGGCTGCTGGCCGATTTGGCTCATCCGGCAGGTGACCCGGATCGCGACTTCCAAGCCGCCCGGCAGCACGCCTGGGCCATTCGGGAAGTAATGGCCGATCTGGCCGGACTGCCGCTGCGAATCGACGCCGGCGCTGGCGATGGACTGAAACTCAAGCAACCACTGTCGCCGGCACTGGCGTCGCTCCTGTCGCCAGCCGCAGGCATGGAAGAAAACCCGGCGCACATTCGGGAGCGAATTGACTCCCTGTTTGGGGACGACGCGTGGCACGGCCCGCTGCGGCTGCGACTGCCGTCGGGGCAGAAGGAGACGATCGTCGGCCATCAGCGGGAGTTCCTGGAGGCTATCTCCAGCTACGACCCCCAGTGGTTCCGCCAGCGGCTAGCGCCGATCCAGCAGGCGTTTCCACAGTCGAAGTGAGCGGCGCTACAGCACCGGCAATTGCGGCATTGGCGGCGCGGCGGCCACCGCTTGGGCCCGGTTGCGGACCAGCGTCGTCACCAGCTTCGTCAGGTGCGGACCGACGATCGGATCGTCCAGCACGCTGAGCGTCTGGCCTTCGTCGCCGCGAATGCGGATCTGCATGTTCAGCGGCACATCCCCGAGGAAAGGCACGCGTAGTTGCTCCGCTTCCGCCCGCGCGCCGCCGCTGCCGAAAATGTCGTACCGCTTGCCGCAGTCCGGGCAGATGAAGCCGCTCATGTTCTCGACCATCCCCAGGATCGGGATGTTCACCTTGCGGAACATGGCGATGGCTTTCACCGCGTCGAGGAGCGCCACCTCCTGCGGCGTGCAGACCACGACTGCGCCGGTCAGCGGCAGCATCTGCGACAGCGTCAGCGCGATGTCCCCCGTTCCCGGCGGCATGTCGATGATCAGATAGTCGAGGTCCCCCCAGGCCGTGTCGCGAAGGAATTGCGTGATCGCCCCGTGGAGCATTGGGCCGCGCCATACGACCGCCTCCCCCTTGGGAACCAGAAAGCCCATCGACATCACCGGCATCCCGTTGGTCATCACCGGGCGAATCTTGCCATCGACAATGTCGGGGCGCGGGCGGTCCTCGAGGCCCAGCAGGTGCGGAATGCTCGGACCGTAGACATCGGCGTCCATCAACCCCGCCTTGCAGCCGGCCCGCGCCAGACCCAGCGCCAGCACGGCTGCGATCGTGCTCTTGCCGACGCCCCCTTTGCCCGAGCCGACGGCGATCACGCTCTTGGCAGACAGGCCGATCGTGCCGAGCTTCGTGGGCGGCCGCTCGTGCGTCGCCAGGTTGACTGTCACCTCGGCAAGCTGCGGCATTCGCGCCTTGATTTGCGCCGCCAGCGAATCGCGAGTCTCCGCCGCGATTGGCGCGCTGTGCGTGGTCAATGCGAGCGTCAGGCTGGCCCGCGAGCCGCCGGCGCTTAAGTCGCGAACCTGCCCCAGTTGCCGCACCGGCCGGCCGGTCTCGGGATCGGGAAAGTCGCCAATGGCCTCTTCGAGGGCCGCGACACTGACCGGGCCGGCGGACATAGGAATACTCCGAAGCAACGAACGGGAAGGGAGCCCGCCTTGAGTATACGGAGCGTCCGGCAATCGGCCAGGGCGCGATCAGCCGGAGTTGACCGCCGGCCACGGCAATCGCGCTAGAATCGATCCCTCCAGCGTGAGTGCCGGCCGCGGAGCACGGGCCAGGTGCCGGCGGATGAGCCGCACCATGCCCGAGAGGTCGCGTGGCGAGAAAGCGGCGTGGACGACGCCCACTTCGCGGAGCGGCGCCTCCAGTGGCTGGAGTTCCTCGTCGGCCAGGAGGAGAATCGCACTGCCGGCAAATCGAGACCGCCAGGCCGCAACGTGAGTCGCCACGCGAACCAGCGATGCCGCCGAGACCTCGACGGCCGCCATAGCCGCCGGACTGTCGATCAGTTCCCGCTCGAGCTGCTCGAGGCTGCGGACCTCGACCAGCGGCAGCTCGCAACTCCCGGCCGCGCGGCGGAGTGCCGCGGCCCAGCGGCCGGTTTTCTCGCAGACAATCAGGCGGGACATGGCCTCACGCCACCTCCAGAATCCGGTGTGTCGGCACGGGCCGGCCGGGGCGGAAACTCTGCGTCTGGTGGAACTCGGCACTGGCAGAGCGCGCCTGGCAAGCGGCGGCGACGGACTGCTCGACGTGCTCCTTCAGCGTTTCCGGATCGGTCGCCACGCGGGCATTGATCACCAGCTCCGCCTGGCGAACCATCCCCCGCGACGGCAGCGACAGCTCCGGCGGCGAAAAGCTGCTCACCAGATTCGCCACGCCATAAATTCCCTCCGCCATGCCGATCGTCTTGAGGTGCGCGGTCTCGGCGCAAATCGTCGCCAGCGAATCGCGCAGCCGCGTGACGATGTCCAGCAGCAGCTCGTCGAGCCCAAAAGGGCGCGGCGCCGTGACCGTCAAGCTGCTGTTCAGCCAGCCCAATTCCGCTTCGCCGACGGCGTACGTGTCGTAATCGACGTCCATCACGCGGCGTCCGAATTTCCCCCGCTGCTCGACAAACTCCACGAGCGCATCGAATCCCGCGCCGGTCTTGGCGCTCATCCGGATCACCGGCGTGCCCGGATACTGCGATTGGATCAGCCCCGTCAAATCGCCGATCTCTCGTTCGCTCAGCTCGTCGGCACGGTTGATCACGATCAGATCCGCTTCCTCCAATTGCTTCTTGAAGATATAGGCCGCCTGCGGCGAAAATCCTCCCTTCGCCTCGCCGCGGAGAATGCGGCTGCCGTGGCTCGGTTTGAGGAGCACGGCATACGGGGCGACGTCGAATTTGCTGTCATAAAGCTGCTGGATCGGCCGCACTACCGTGGCGACGAGGTCCGTACAGCTTCCCACTGGCTCCGCCAGGATCACATCGGGCCGGCTATCCGCCTCGAGCTGGCCCATCGTCTCCGTCAGCTTGTTGAAATTGCAGCAGAAGCAGGCTCCCGGCACTTCGCCGACGTCGAACCCCTTGGCGCGGAGGCTGCTGGTATCGACCAGGTCAGTCGCCTGGTCGTTGGTCACAATGCCGATGCGCTGGCCGCGGCTTTGATAGTGCGTGGCCAGGCGGGCGATCGTGGTCGTTTTGCCGGCGCCGAGGAAGCCGCCGAGCATGATGAAGCGGATGGAGGACATATGAGGTGGTCGCAGAGTGTGAGAGTATGAGAGTGTGAGGGTATGAATATCGGGTGCTTTCACTCTCACACCCTCATACCCGCACACTCCGACACCTACTTGTTACTTGCTGAGCGATTGGTAGTCCGTAAACGGGTATTTCACTTCACGGTCAGGTTTCACTTTCATGACGGTCATCCAGGCAAACTCGCGGGCGTCCGGATCGGCCGGGTCAGGATCGGGGAGCGGAACTCCGTCAGCCTCGATGTACGCCGTGCGGACCACCGGAACTTTGCGGCTCGCCTTGGGGACCAGGTCGTAGTCGGTGCCGCGGGTCATGCAGAACCACGTGTTGTCGCGAAAACCGCTGGTCAAGCGCTTTGTGGCGGCGGCAATCAACTCTTTTTTACGCGCTTCGTCGAGCTGGCGGTCCTTTTTAATGGAGGCGACGAGCCGCTGCGTCTCGGAAACGTCGAAACTTACCCAGCCGTATGGCGGCACGTAGGCCTCGAGCTTGCAGTGCGACGGTGAGTTTTTCGGAAACGTGTTCAGCCCGTAGGTGACGCGGGTCGGATAACCAAGCGCCCGGCCCATGGCCGCACAAAAACCGTGGTAGTCGCTGCAGTGACCGCGGCGCTTCTCCAGGCCGTGCGTTGAATCGGCCTTCAGCGAAGCGTCGTGATGGTCGTACGTGAAATTGTCCCCCACCCAGAGCATGACGCTCGACAAATCGGCCAGCGGATTGCCGCGCCTCGGCACGATCTGCGTTAACAGTGCCTGAAACCGCTCATCGACGACGACCGCCTGGCTCTCCCCGCGGCGAAACACGTCAAACGACTTCGGCCATTTCTCGACCGCGGCGATCTTGTCCGCCTGGAGATTCCAGGACAGCTCCCAGGACTTGACGCGGAACTGGTGCCTCACGATTTGCGCCCCTTGAGGCTCGTGGAATTCAAAGTACGCAAACTTGTTGCCGAACACGCTCTCGCTGCCGACTTGCGGTTTCACTTCCGCGGGAAAGCTCGCTAGCGATCGCGACTCCACCTCCTGAGCGGCGTCCGACTGCGGCAGCGGCAGCCAGACTTTGAGCACCTTCGTGTGATAGGGGGGCGTGACGACGATGGCGTAGTCCACGTCGTACTGGACCGGGCTCGACTTCTCGGCCTGGTAGGGCAGCGCCGGATCGAGCAGCGGCTCGGCAGCTACTAACGGCACACCAAGCGTCAGCAATCCGACCATCAGAAAGGCAAAATGACCAATGCAAAATGCAAAATGCAAAATGCATTTGCGGCCTTCATTTTGACTTTTGCATTTTGCACTGATCATTTTGCATTGTCCTCGCTTGCTTCGCTCGCCGCTGGTGCGTCCGCCAGAAAATGCCGCAGCCATTGCTGGTAAATGCCGCCGCCGGCAATTGCACCCAACGTGGGCGCAACGATGTAAACGGTGAGAATGCCGATGCCGTTGGGTCCCGGGATCGCCTGGCTCCCCCAGCCGGCCAGGAAGGTGAACAGTCGCGGCGCAAAGTCGCGGGCCGGATTGAGGCAGCACTGGGTCAGCGGGCCGATGATCGAAATCAATAGCGCTACGGTCAGCCCCACAAAGACCGGCGCCATTCGCGGCGGCGGTCCGCTCGCGTTGCGCGGGTCACTGACCGCGAACACCACCAGCGCCAAGATCGCAGTGCCGATCACTTCGGCGGCAAAGGCCACGCCGTGCGGCACTCGCGCACTAAGCTCGTTCCAGTCGCTGCGCCGGTACGGTCCTTCCGCCGTGGCCAAGGGACCGGGGCTGGGATAGAACTCGCCGTAGCACATGGCGGTCAGAAAGCCGCCGTCCTCGTGGCGCTTAATCCCCTTAGCCTGTTCGCGGGCGGCCAGTTGCGGTTCGTACAGGGCAAACAGAGTGGCCGCGGCCAAAAACGCGCCGGCCATTTGTGCGGCGATGTAGGCCGGAACGTCCCGCCACGAGAATTTTCCCCACGTGGCCAGGGCCACGGTGATGGCCGGATTGATATGCGCTCCGCTAATCCCGCCGACCACGTAGACCGCGAGCATGACGCCGGTGCCCCACACGATGGCCACCTGCCACAGGCCGCTTTGGGCGCCCATCAGCACGGCGGCATGGACCGCGCCGCAGCCGAAGAGAATGAGGATGAACGTGCCGACGATCTCGGCGATCGATCTGTGCAGGAGGGTGGGCATCGTGGTGGTGGAAAGGCTCGCTGGAAGGCAAATGACATTCTAATGGTCGTTTGAGCGTTCCGCAATGAACGGGGGCGCTGGCGGGGGCAATTGCAAAATGGTCATTGCGAATTGCAAATTGAACAAGTACGGCCGCGTGCCGCCAATTTGCAATGAACAATTTGCAATGAACAATTTGCAATTCCGCTCCCCCACCCCATGATCGCCGCTCGCCGCCAAAACGATTCCCGCTAAAATCCGTCCATGATCGAATACGACCCGCACAATTGGCGCTCCCACCTGCTGGACATCCGGGGCTCGATGGTCCGTGAGATATTGTGGCGCGTACTGGCCTGCGTCCTGTGGGCGGCCGCGGTCACCATCCTCTACGAGCTGGCCATCGCCCAGGCCGACGATCCGCTGCGCATTTGGACCATG
>DASRJP010000100.1:0-19466 GCA_035649415.1 Pirellulaceae bacterium
AAACCCGCTGGCCGTCTCATAGCGGCGGCCGCGGTCTTTTTCGAGGGCCTTCATCACGATCCAGTCCAGCTCGCCGCGGACGAGGTTGGCCAGCTTTGCCGGCTCGGTGTGGCGCTGGGCGGCGATGCTGGGGGCGGCTTCGGCCGTGCTGATGCGAGTGCTGGGCTTAGGCGGCTCTTCCTCGCGGATGATCCGGCGGATCTCGTCGAAGGCAGCCTGCTTGAGCTGCTCCTTGCTGACCGGCGTCGTACCGGTGAGCAGTTCATAGAGGAGCACGCCGAGCGAATAGATGTCGCTGCGGGTGTCGATGTCGCTAGCCGAAAGCTCCGCCTGTTCGGGGCTCATGTAGAGCGGCGTGCCGATCATCTGGGCAAACTCGGTAAACAGCGTTTTGTCGGTGAGCTGCTGCCCCATCGCCTTGGCAATGCCGAAGTCGATCACTTTCACCACCGGCTGCCCGTCCTGCCGCGTGACCAGGACGTTCGTCGGCTTGATGTCGCGGTGGATGATCCCCTTGGTATGCGCGTGCTGGATCGCCTGGCAGACGGTGGCAAACAGCTCCAATCGCTCGCGGATCGGCAGGCTGTTCTCGTCGCAATACTGGGTGATGGGTATGCCGCGAACGAGTTCCATGACGAAGTACGGCCGCCCAGACTCGGTCGTTCCTGCGTCGAAAACGCGGGCGATATGCGGATGGTCCATCACGGCCAGCGCCTGCCGCTCGGCCTCGAAGCGAGCAATGACCTGCCGCGTGTCCATACCGGGCTTGATCACCTTCAGCGCCACCTTGCGCCGCACTGGCTCAAGCTGCTCGGCCATGTAGACCACCCCAAAGCCCCCTTCGCCAATCTGCTGGAGCAGTTTGTAGGGGCCGATCTGCGTGCCGACCGCGGAAGCCCCCGAATCGTCGGTCAAGTCGAGATCAGCGGCCGCAGCTTCCAGAAAGCTCAGTGGGTGGTCGTGCGCCTGGAGCAGTGCTTCGACGCGCTGTCGCAGCTCAACGTCGTCCCCGCACTCTTGTGCCAGGAGCGCAGCCCGCTCGGCCGGGTTGGCACGGTCGGCGGCAGCCAGAAACACCGCTTGCGCGCGATGGGGATCGACGGCCATGGGTAGGGCCCTCCTTCCGGGGCCTCATCCCTTTATGCGACGAAACCCCGCCGAGCTGTCGAAAAAAATCGCAATTACTCACCGCCCAAGGCATTTTGCAGCCACGCTCGGGCATAGGCCCACTTTTGCCGGGCCTGATAGACCGTCATTTGCAGCGCCTCGGAAACTTCTTCGTGGCCCAGGCCCGCAAAATATCGCAGCTCCACCACGCTGGCGGCCACGGGATCCTCAGCAGCGAGTGCCTTCAGGGCTTCATCAAGCTGGAGCAGCCTTTCCGCTTTTTCATCGGCCGGCACGTCCCGCAGCTCCACGCGATGGACCAGGCCGCCGTGTTTGATGCGCTGTTTGCGACGGGCGTTTTCCACCAGAATCCGCCGCATGGCAAGTGCCGCGGCAGCGAAGAAATGGCCGCGGGAGTGGAAGGAAGGAGGCAGGAGACAGGAGTCAGGGGTCAAGTTTTCGACGACTCGTTCCTGCTCGCTGACTCCAGACTCCTGACGCCTGGCCCCTCCCCCCACTAGCCGCAGATACGCCTCATGCACCAGGGCCGTCGCCTGCAAGGTTTGCCCCGGCTTTTCGTGCGCGAGCCTGGCCGCCGCCAGCTTCCGCAGTTCGTCATACACCAGCGGCAGAAGCTGCTGGGCAGCCTGCGGATCGCCGGAATCGATCTGCACGAGGATGCGGGTAACGTCGGACATGAATGCCGAGCGTATCACCCTTGGCGACCGAGAGCAACGAAAGGTCCGGCGGGGGCGCGTCTGAATTTTGGTGAGCGGAGAGATGTGAGTGGTGATGTGGTTTGTATGCCAATCACCACTCACACCGCTCACCACTCACCACTCACCACTCACTCCATCTTCTGACCCGGGCTACTCCCCTGCTCCGTGGATCCGTCCCATCAGATTTTCCATGATGTAGTCGGCAATCGTGCTACTCGTGGTCACAGCATCGTCGCAGGCGGTACGGAAGTGAATGCCGGCGTACACGCGGGCCACGGCGACCTCGTCGATTGCTGCGGAAAAATTCGGATAGAACCGAACCCAGGTTGGATCCGCTTGAGACTGCAGGATGAACGGCGTGTCCTCGCCGAAGTAATCGGCCAGCACGGTGGTAGCCGCGCCGTAGTTGCTCGAATGGCCCGACGAGTATTCCGGATGCGCCGGGGTGGTGATCAGCGGCGTCCATGCTGGATCGTCGGGGTTGCCGTCGCCGTCGGCATCTTCCAGGCGAATGGCGGTAACGGGTCGCCAGAACTCGAAGAAATATTTCGCATCCCAGCAGGCAATCACGGAATCCGCCATCGCCAGATTCAGCGTCGCCAGCAACCGGGCATGGTCTGACAACTCGAAGCCATGGTCCGCGGCGAGGTCGATGGCGAGGCGGTTCCAAACGTAAGTTCCGCTCGTCGCCGCCGCAAACAAGCAGAGATCCGTCTCGTCCTCAGTGCGAAGGGTGCTGGTGGCGCTGCCCATCTGCTTCACTTCGTTGAAGTCGGCGAGATACTGCGCACTATCCAGTGCGGGTGGCCCGGCGGGACGAAACTGGTCTGGCGACAGCATCCCCCACGGAGTCATGGTCGCGAATTGCGGCACAAGGCCAGGGGCCAACGCTGGCGGGGTTGGACGCCACTTGCCCACCTCGTCGCTGCCCAGATAGGGAGGGGGCGCGGGCGTGAAGCCGTCGGTGCTGCGCCACAGGAGAATTGCGTCGGCGACCGTCTGTCCCCACTCGATGCCGCGCTGTTCCGATTGGCCATCTTCGATGGCGGCCAGCGACGCCGTCCGCTTGGCATTCAAGTCGTCCGCTTGCGAGGGGAACCGGGCGAGCAGAATCACGTAGGCGGCCTGAACGGCCGCGGCGCGCTTCGAAGCGCCGCGGGGCGCGGCGGCCGGAACGAAAATCGGCTCGTACCGGCGTTCAATGCCGTTCACCGCATCGAACACGGCTGCCGAAACCATGGCCGCCTCGCGAGTGCTAACTGGGGGGCGAAGTCCTGCCTTGCCCAGGGCGACGAGCAGGTGCTCGTGCCAATCGGTCACTTCATCGGCGCGAACTGCGCCGGCCAGGGCCAGCGGCAGCGCCAGTAGCAACAGGCTCCGGCGCCAGACCCGAGAAAAGAAGCTACTCATACACAAACCCTTTCATCTTGGAACCTGGTCTGCATTACAATGAAAGGACATCGCAGCCAGCGCGCAGACCGAGCGCCGGGGCGGTGCCGGGCCGGCGGGGAGCTTGCTTGGTCGTAAGGACCCCGCCGGCCGCTTTGTTTCTTCGTAGCCATCCGCGTGACGGCTACATTTCCTGTTCAACGAGCTTGCTGCGCCACTTCGCTTCCTCCTCGGGCTGGCCCCACGCGGCGTAGAGTTTGACCATCGCCTCGAGCACATTCCGCAGGTGCTCGTTCTCGCGTTCGGTCTTCAGCCCCTGATAGGCCTCCAGCAACAAGGCCTCGGCTTCGACACACGCCTTCGCGTCCAAAAGCACCTTGCCGTTGTCGGCCAGCACGGCGGCCAGTGCGGGGGAGCCAGCGGCAAACCGCTGCCGCGCTTCCTGCACTCGCTCCGCCACCAGAGAGGTCGCCTCGGCCGTCCTCCCGGCCTGGACGTAAGCCGTCAGCAAGACAGTGCGGACCCAAGCCGGGTGGGGATCGTCGCGCCCCATTCGGCGGACTTCTTCGATCAGTGAGAGGCCTTCTTCAAATCGCCCGGCATCGCAGTAGCAGCCGCCAAGCGTGACGCGCCGCGCCAGAATTTCTGGGTGGTCCCGGTCGAGTTCGGTCATTCTCAGGCGAAGGGACTCCTCCAGCAGGGTAATCGACCGATCGGGCTTCTTCAGCGACCGGTAAATACGGGCCAAGCCGTCCCGGGGAAGGATCGTGTCGCTGTGATCGGCCCCCAGCCTGGCGATGCGAATCGCCAGCACCTCCTGGTAGAGCGGCTCGGCGTCGGCATTCGCCTCCACGTCGATCAGCGCCTGACCGAGTGAGTGCAGCGCGGCGGCGAGGTCCAGACTGCGTGCGGGAAATTGCTCGCGCGCGGCGCGAACCAGTTCCGTCGCCAGGGCGACCGCCTCCGCGCGCTTCCCCGCCCCCACGTAAGCCGTCAACAAGGCTTTGCCGACCCAGGCCAGTTCGGGGCGCTTGCGCCCTTTTTCGTGGACTTCTTCGAGCGGCGGAATGGCGTCGGCAAAGCGGCCCACGCCGCAGTAGATTGCGCCGAGGCTGGCCTGCATCCCCAGTGTTAGGTGGTGCCCGGCGGCTTTGCACCGTTTGACTGCCTCCTCCAACAAGGGAATCGCCTGTTCGACCTCCTTCATGTCGCGGTACAGCATGGCCAGGTCGTATTGGGTGCAGACGGTAAAGAGGTCGTCGGCCCCCAGCTTGGCGGTGCGGCTCGCCAACACCTCCTTGTATAGCGCCTCGGCCAGGGCGTGCTTCCCCTGCAAGTGGTACAGCATGGCCAAATCATGCTTGGTTTCGACAGTATTGGCGTCGTCGGCCCCCAGCAAGCGCTCCTGTGTCCGACTGGCCTTGACGAGTAGACCCTCGGCTTGCTCCGGATGACCCCGTTCACGCAGCAAAATCCCCAGCAGCTGCTGGAGGCGGGCCACGGACAGCGGATCGCCCACGGCCTCACCTTCCAATTGCCGCGCCGCTTCACGTAGCCGCCGGCCTAGGAGGTCGCTCGCGGTTACTCCTGAGTTTACAGCGGCCATCGAATCCAAACCCCGGAACACCGAGGCCAAGATCTCGGTCCCTTTTTCCACCTGTGCCAGCCGTTTTTGCGTCTCTTCCTTGGCCCGGCGTTCTCCCGCGGCTCGCTTCGCCTCCGCGACCTGGGCCGCCACGGCGTCCCGCCGCGCGTACTCGGCTCGGATCATGCCCCAGGTTGTCCCAACGATGCCGGCCACAAGCGTCAGCAGCACGAGAGCCGAGGCCAGCACCAGCCCTCTGTTCCGGCCGATGAATTTCCGCATCCGGTAGCCCGTCGATGGCGGGCACGCCTGGACCGGCTCATTGGCCAGGTAGCGCTGCAAGTCCTGGGCGAAGCTGTTGGCCGTCTCGTAGCGCCGGTCGCGGTCCTTCTCCAGGGCCTTCATCACAATCCAGTCCAGCTCGCCACGGACCGACCGGCTCAGGCGAGGAAGCTCCATGCTGCGGTTGGCAGCTACGGACGGCAAAGTGGCGCTGCTGCTCAGTTTCGTGCTCGGCTTGGGAGGCTCCACTTCCCGGATGATCCGCAGCATTTCATCGAATGCCGCCGAGCGCAACCGCCGCGGGTCCAGCGGCGTGCTGCCCGTGAGCAGTTCGTAAACCAAGACTCCCAGCGAGTAGATATCGCTGCGGGTGTCGATATCGAGCTGGTTCACTTTCGCCTGCTCGGGGCTCATGTACTGGAGCGTCCCTACGATCTGCCCGAAGCCGGTGAACAGCGTCTTCTCGCTCATCGGCGTACCTGTGGCCTTAGCCACCCCAAAGTCGATCACCTTTGGCACCGGATGATCGTCGTACTCGGCTACCAGAATGTTCGTGGGCTTGATGTCGCGGTGGATCAGCCCCTTTTGATGCGCGTGCTGGATCGCCTGGCAGACTGGCAAGAACAGCTCCAGGCGCTGCCGGAGCGTGAGGTGCTTTTCATCGCAGTATTGGGTGATGGGAATGCCGCGAACGAGCTCCATGACGAAGTAGGGCCTACCGGCCGCCAAATCACAAGCGCCAAGCCCCAAATCACAATCAATGTCTGAATCTGAAGCACCAATTTCAGCGCCCTCAGCGCTTGCTGCGTTTGATTTTCGAATTTGTTTGAGATTTGGTGCTTGGGATTTGGTTCTTGGCGCGGTCGTCCCGGCATCAAAGACTTTCGCAATATTCGGATGGTCCATCGCCGCCAGCGCCTGCCGCTCGGCCTCGAAGCGGGCGATCACCTGGCGGGTGTCCATGCCGGGTTTGATCACCTTCAGCGCGACCTTGCGCCGAACGGGCTCGAGCTGCTCGGCCATAAACACGACGCCAAAACCTCCTTCGCCGATTTGCTCCAGCAGCTTGTAGGGCCCGATCGACATCCCGGGTCTTTCGAGGACCGGTTGGTCGATGGTCGCGTCACGCAGCGGCGCATCAAGAAAGCTGTCCGGCACGTCGTACGCCGCCAGCAGCGCTTCGACGCTTGCCCGCAAGAGCGTGTCCCCCTGGCAGGCGCGATCGAGAAATGCGGCCCGTTCGACAGTGGACTTGTGCAGTGCCGCGCTGAAGATTTCTTCTTCGGTTAAGAGGCTCATTGGTACCTCAGTCGTACCCGCGGAATCGCACGAGGCTCACGACCACACCACATCGTGTGCAATCGCCGCCCGTTTTGCCCCACATTTGTTATTTATTTTTTCTTCCGCGGCGCACTGCCCGGTCCGTCGGCGCTAATGGCCATCTCCCGCTGAATCCAGGCCCGCGCATAAGCCCAATAGCGGTCGGCGGTTGTGGTCGAAATGCCAAGGACGGCTGCCGCCTCCTGGTTGGTCATGCCGGCAAAGAACCGGAGCTTGACGAGCTGAGCTTTCTCGGGATGCTCTCCCTCCAGCCGCAGTAAGGCTTCATCGAGCGCCAGCAGCTTGTCGCTGCGCTGGTCGGCGGGGAGCAGCGCCGGATCCAATTCGATCCGCTCCCATTCTCCGCCTCGTTTTTGCGATTTGCGACGCCTGGCGCTCTGAATCAAGATCCGCCGCATGGCTTCGGCCGCGGCGGCGAAGAAGTGACCACGGGAGTGGAATTCAGGAGTCGGGCGGCAGGGGTGAGGAGTCAGATGTGATCGCTCGCCGTCTTCGCTGACCCCTGACCCCTGACTCCCGACTCCGGGCTTGGCCACCATCTGCAGCCACGCTTCGTGTACCAGTGCCGTCGCCTGCAGCGTCTGGCCCGGCTTTTCGTGGGCCAGCTTGGCGGCGGCTAGCTTCCGCAGTTCGTCATACACCAGCGGCAGAAGCTGCTGGGCGGCCGCCTGGTTGCCGGACTCGATCTGCGCAAGCAAGCGGGTGACATCAGACATGGCCCCAATTGTCGTTGCGCCGCATAAGGTCCGCAATCAACCACGGCCTGGTTCGCAAATCGCCAACGCGCTGCTGATCGCCTTTCGGGCCGAAAGCGAAGTCCACAGCCCGATCAGCGCCGCTTTCAACCTGCCCGACGACCAGCCGACCACGGCCCTGTCGGAATTCCTCGATCGAGCGCTCAAGCAGAAGCGGAGCCAGCCGTGACCGACCGCTAGTTCCCAATCGTCGATGCAGGGCCGGCGATATAGCCGTCGCTTGGTCCCGCGCGGCCGCCGAACTGGTAGCCGAAGATGATGTACATCTGGCATTCAGGCGCATCTTCCGTGGTGCCGAACAGGCTAACCACGTTCAAGAAGGTTCGATTCGTCGGTCGGAGCTGGATGCTCGGCCCGATCGTGAACTCATTGGTGCGCGTATCGCGTGCGCCGTGTACGTTGACGCCCGACCACAGGCATTCCACGCCGGCCAGCAGCTTGCGATCGATGATCGTCGTACTAAGGGCATTGCTCCAGCCCAGCTCGTTCTCCAGCTCGCCTTCGACCTCCTGTTCCAGGATTAGATTCGTGGCGTAGTAGAGATTCGGGAGCAGCTCATCGGACATCAGCAACTTCAGCTCGTACTTGTTGGCCTTGTCCTGCGGCCCGCCGCGCTCCACCCATTCGGCGTACAAGGTCGGATTAAGCGGAATGACGCCCCAGTCGGCTACCGCCCAGCGCAGCTCGATCTGGACCCCCTCATGGTTGGCCTTTTCGCGATCGACCTCGTTGGGCTCAACGTTCCATCGCTCGTAAATGTCGAGTTGAAAGCGCCCTGGCAGCCCGATGGCAAACTCTTCCAGGAAACGGTACTCGGGTTTTCCGTTGCGGGGGTAGGTCGGTCTGACCCACTGCTCGACCTGCATTTGTCCTGGGGGAAGAACATAGGTACGAGACGTGGCAAAGGGCCGCTGCGTGGTCCAGGCCGGCTGGGCATACGGACCCACCAGGTCGGCGTCGCTGGCAATTTCGTCCGAGTACCACGGAATCGTTCCATAGGGAAAGACGCCGTAATAGTTGCCTCGGTCGGTCCCGTCGTTGTAGTAGTTCTGGCCCGAGGGTTGGCTGGGAAAAACTTCGACGGGAGGAAGCGTGGGTTGATTCCTTTCCTGATTGACGAGGTACTCGTCTTGCGCCTGGACGGGCCGTGAGCCCAATAGTGCGACGGCGCACACTGCGGCCATGGACAATCGGGGCAGCATCAAAGTGCCTTTGCTAGCAAATCGTTAAAGTTTCGGCCATCGTCACTATCGTCAGAATCGTTAGTGTGACTTGAGGCAGCGGCCTACCTGGGCCGAGTTGCCAAATGGTTGAAGCCAACCAGGGCGCAGCAGATAATTGAGCCATGTTCGCCAGGCTATTTCCACGCACCGCCAGGGGCCGAACCCTGACCGGAGTGATTGTTTCCGTCGTTGCGCATCTATTTGCGCTCACGGTTGCAGCCCACTCATGGCAATGGTCAGAGCTTCCTCAGGATCAGTTCGAGTTGTCGGGCCAGCGGGGGGTGATTTCGCTCGATGTCTCGTTTGCCATGCCTCAGCCTGAGCTCCCGGTTGTCGAACGGCCGGCATCAGATGCACCGGTGATCGTCACGCCGCAAAGAGCACTAATCCAACAGCGAAGGTACCTGGCAACGACCACAACCGGCGCTGACTTGTCGTCCGAAGTCCCCTTGGAATCCTCGCTTGAGCCTCAACCTCGTTCCCTCGAGCGCGCACAGACTGACAGCCGTTCGGACGACCTTGCTCCGGCGCTGGAACCAGGTGTCGTGCCGCGCGCTTCCAGGACCGCAATGCCTCAAGTGGCGGGATTAGAGCAGGGTCCCGACTTCGCCGACAACGCGCCCCCCGAGTTTCCCGAACTGGCACGTCAGAACGGTTGGTATGGGACGGTGCTCCTTCGTCTCTGGATCGACGCGGACGGCCGAGTCGCCGAGGTGCGCGTGCACGAGAGCAGCGGCTACGGCGTGCTGGATGCGGCGGCATTCACGGCCGTCAAGCGCTGGCGCGGCAAACCAGCCCGGCAAAACGGCCGACCTGTCCCCACCGAGCAGTTGCTGCCGGTGGTGTTCCGCCCGCGATTGAGTCGCGATCCGTAGTGACAGCGGGCGGATCGGATCAAGTGCCCACTCTACATCGGAGCCAGCCATGACTGACCGCCTCGTGACGATTGCCATTTCCGTTGCCGCGACGTGGGGCCTTTTGCACGCTGCGCCGGATCAGCCGAAGGTCCTGGAAGTCGATCGGCTCATCGTGCGACAAGAGCTGATCGTTTCGGACACCGGCCAGCCCTGGGAGAAAGGGTACGAGCAGCAGCAGATCCCCCGCGGCATTTACGCGCGGGCGCTCCATAGCGGTCCCGGCGGTTTATGGGTCCGCAGCCGACTGATCAAAGGGGAAATCGACGATCCGTTCGACGACCGCTTCCACGCGCTGGAGCGCGACGGCAGCCTGCGCCGCGCGCCCGGTCATATCTCCTGGAACGTATGGATCGATGGCGCCTGGCGGCAAATGGCGATCGTTCAAGGCGAAGGACTGGAGTATTCCGAAGTGCCGCGGGAAGAGTGGAGCGGGGGGACGCATCCGGGACGGCTGCGGTTTCAGACCTTCCGGCCGAAACACAGCGAGCCGCTGACCGATGCGCTCATCGGACAGGGCAAAATGAGCATCGGCGGCGGTGGGTATGGCGGCGGCGGTTTGCCATTTCCGACGGAAGTTGTCGAGCTATGGGGCGGCAAGATGCGGCAGACGGCAATGCTTGTGCCTGCAGCGCCGGCCATCGTCAAGGACGACGGCTCGGGGGAGCATACCTACGCGCTGGTGGCGGTCGGCGTGCAAGGGGATCGCACGCGTCCCTCCGCAGCCGCAAAAGCCCGCGGCCTGGCAGCGCTTCGCTGGGATAGCGTGGTTGGCGCCGACAGCTATGTCATACTTCGCGATGGCAAACCAATAGCCGGCCCACTTCGCGTGGAGGGTTCGCAGAAGGAATGGACCGACAAGGGGCCGTAGTGCGAGCGATCACTATCCGCGGCCGACGAACGGCATTTTGGTGGCCATCACGGTCATGAACAGCACGTTGGCATCCAGCGGCAGTCCGGCCATGTAGACGACTGACTTGGCAACCTGCTCCACGTCCATCGTCGGCTCGGGCGCCAATTGGCCACTCGCCTGAAGCACGCCCCCTTTCATCCGCGCGGTCATCTCGGTCTCGGCATTGCCAATGTCGATCTGGCCGCAGGCGATGTCGTATTTCCGGCCGTCGAGTGCGGCGGAGCGCGTCAGCCCAGTGATGGCGTGCTTGCTGGCCGTGTAAGGCGCGGAGTTGGGCCTGGGCACATGCGCCGAGATCGATCCATTGTTGATGATACGGCCGCCGCGCGGACTCTGCCGCTTCATCAGGCGGAACGCTTCCTGAATACAGAGAAACGCGCCGGTCAAATTGACGTCGATGACTTTCCGCCACTGCGCCAGCGGCAAATCTTCCACCGGCGTCGCCGGGACGTTGGTGCCGGCGTTATTGAACAGGACATCCAGCCGGCCAAATGTGTCGCTGGTCTTCTCAAAAAGCGCCCGGACCGACGAATCATCGCTGACGTCGGCAGGCACGATCATAGACTTTGCGCCAGGCGGAAATTGAGCCGCGGTTTCCTCAAGTGCCGCGGCGCGGCGGCCGGCGAGAACCACCGCGTATCCCTCCCGCGCCAGGGCACGTGCAGCCGCCCTGCCGATTCCCGACCCTGCGCCGGTGACCATCGCAATTTTTCCGCTGGAATCCATGTTTCACCTTTGATTTTCCCCGCCCCCTCACCGCTCTGGTTTTCGCGCTGCGCCGGCTACAATATTGGCTGTCCATCATAGCCGGCCGCGAATTCCAAGTTGGCAGGGGGAATTTCTCTATGGGCGAAGCCACGGCCGAGGACATCAAAGATGTGGTGGACGCAGTCTACAAGGGCGAGTCGCGGCGCGTCCTGGCCACGCTGATTCGCCTGCTCGGCGATTTCGACCTGGCCGAAGAGGCGCTGCACGATGCCTTCGCGTCGGCCGTCGAGCAATGGCCGCGGGAGGGGGTGCCGGACAATCCGCGCGCCTGGCTCGTTTCGGCCGGCCGGTTCAAAGCGATCGACGCCATGCGCCGCCGCGCGCGGTTCGACGCCTCGTTGGAAGATCTCGCCCAAAGGCTCGATGCCGACAGCCGGGCCGCGGAGCAGGACGATGAAGGGGTCCACGACGATCGCTTGCGGCTGATTTTTACCTGTTGCCATCCAGCATTGCCGCCGGATGCCCAGGTGGCGCTGACGCTCCGCGAGGTTTGCGGCCTGACGACCGAGGAGATCGCGCATGCGTTTTTGACGGCGCCGGCCACGCTGGCCCAGCGGATCGTGCGGGCCAAGAAGAAAATCAAGGACGCGGGGATTCCTTACCAGGTGCCGTCGCCTGCCGATCTGCCCGAGCGAGTGGATGCCGTGCTGCACGTGGTTTACCTGGTGTTCAACGAGGGGTACTCCGCGTCCTCCGGCACGTCGCTCACGCGGGCCGACCTCTCCGGCGAGGCAATTCGTCTAGGCCGACTGCTGATCGAACTTTTGCCCGAGCCAGAAGCAATCGGACTGCTCGCCCTCATGTTGCTACAGGATTCGCGCCGCACGGCGCGGACTTCGGCGACTGGGGAACTGATCTTGCTCGAGGACCAGAACCGAGGGCTCTGGAATCGGGCCCAAATTGCCGAAGGAGCCGCTCTCGTCGAGCGGGCCTTCGCGTTGCGGCAACTCGGGCCTTATACCCTCCAGGCGGCAATCGCGGCCGTGCATGCCCAAGCGTCCAGCCCGGCGGCGACTGACTGGGGGCGGATTACTGGACTTTATGACATTTTGGCACAGGTGGTTCCGTCGCCGGTGGTGGAGTTGAACCGCGCTGTGGCAGTGGCCATGCGAGACGGGCCCGAAGCAGGACTTGTGCTCGTTGACGCCATTTTGTCACGCGGCGATCTGGCGGAATATCACTTGGCGCACTCCGCTCGGGCCGATCTGTGCCGACGACTCGGCCGCACGCTGGATGCAAAGGCCGCCTACGAACGGGCTTTGGCCCTGGCGCGGCAGGAGCCCGAGCGGCGATTTCTCGAGCGGCGGCTGGCGGCACTCCCTTAACGCCGCCAGCACTTTTTTGGCTTTTCAACTCCGAATGTCGATTTGCGAAGCCACCGAACGACTACAGGGTGACAGCACGAAAGTCTGGCATGGCCAGGCGAAAGTCTGGCGGAACCTCAACAAATCCAAAACGACAAGGAGTTGCGACCATGCGATTCATGGGACTGCTCAAAGCCGACAAGCACTCCGAAGCGGGTGTCCCTCCGCGCCCGGAGCTGCTCGAGAAAATGGGGAAGTTCATCGCGGAGATAACGCAGGCCGGCGTGCTGATTGCTACCGACGGCTTGCAGCCGAGCTCCAAGGGTGCGCGAGTCAAGTTATCCGCCGGCAAATTCACGGTGACCGACGGGCCCTTTGTCGAAACCAAGGAGCTGGTCGCCTCCTACGCCCTGTTCCAGGTCAACTCGATGGCCGAGGCGATCCGGTGGACGAAGCGTTTTTTGGAAGTGCTGGGCGAAGGCGAGTGCGAAATCCGTCCGCTGTTTGAACCGGCCGACTTTGATCATCCCAACAGATAGGAAACCCCAGACTCGATACTCAATTGGACTTGAAAGCCAAACCGGAGACACACCCATGCGTTTTATGGTCATCGTCAAAGCGACCAAGGACTCGGAGGCTGGAATCATGCCCAGCCAGCAGCTCCTGGCTGACATGGGAAAGTTCAACGAGGAGCTGGTGAAGGCGGGCCTCATGCAAGCCGGCGAGGGACTTCAGCCCAGCTCCAAGGGGGCGCGCGTGAAGTTCGTCGGCAGCAAGCGCGTGGTGACCGACGGCCCATTCCCGGAGACTAAGGAGCTGATTGCCGGCTTCTGGCTGTGGAAGTGCAAGTCGCTGGCAGAAGCCATCGAGTGGGTCAAACGCTGCCCCGACCCGATGCCAGGGCAGGAGGCGGAAATCGAGATCCGCCAGGTGTTCGAGGCTGAAGATTTTGGGGCCGAGTTCACGCCCGAACTGCGCGAGCAAGAGGAGCGCCTGCGGGCCAGGCTCGAAAAACAGCGTTGATTGCCACTGGCGCCGCCTGGCGGGAAAAACCATTTTCCAGGGCGCGTCGATTTGGTCAGTTGTCATTCGACTAACCGCTGAAGCGACAACTTATCTCGGATTCATAACGACTGGAGACAGCCATGAAATACCTGCTGCTGATTGCGGCTGAGAAAGTGATGGAGGATTTCGATCCCGATTTCGCATCGCGGCATTACGAGGAATACCGCGAGTTCACCGACCAGATTCGCAACAGCGGCCAGCTCGTGGCGAGCAACCGGCTCCTGCCGGCATCCGAAGCGGTGACGGTCCGCGTGCGGCTCGGAAAGATTTCGACTACCGACGGTCCATTCGTCGAGACTAAGGAACAGTTCGGCGGCTACTACGTGGTCGAGGCGCGGGATATGAACGAGGCGATTCAGATTGCCGCCCGCATTCCTGGCGCGAGATATGGCTGCGTCGAGGTGCGGCCGATTGCGGAAGACGAGCAGACCGTGCGGGCACTACGAAAAACGATAGACAGACAATCCTACTCCTAATCGTTCTCCTGATCTTGATCCTCTTCCTACTCCTACTCTTATTCTTAATTCTGCTCCCGCGACTTGTGGCTCGATGGCGAGGGCAGAGAGAAAGAGTAAGAGTAAGATTACGATCAGGAACAGAAGTAAGATCAAGATGAGGAGTAAGAGTAGGAAAACGAAATCCGGAGGCATTTGGGAGAAAACCATGAAATACATGCTGCTCGTTTACATGGATGAAAAGGCCATGAACTCGACGGAGCGCGAGCATTGCTACGCCGAGTCCACGCAGCTTTGCCACGACCTGGCGTCGCGGGGGCAGTTTTTGACCGCATCGCCGCTCCAGCCCGTGGCGACGGCCACGAGCGTTCGCCTCCGCGAGGGGAAGCGGCTGGTCACCGACGGCCCGTTTGCCGAGACGCGCGAGCAGCTCGGCGGCTACTACATCGTCGATGTGAAGGACCTGGACGAGGCGATCGCCGTTGCGGCTCGAATTCCGCCGGCAAAGAAAGGGACGATCGAAATCCGACCCATGATGGAGATTCCAAATCTGCCGACGGCATCGTGAGCTGGAAATTCAATCCCGCGGGAGACATTTTACCATGATCAAAAAGATTCTTATCTGGTCGGCAGTCATCATCGCCGTCGTCATTGCTGTCTTCGCCGTGATCGTGCTGATGCAGCCGGACGATTTTCGCATCACCCGCTCGGCCACGATGGCCGCACCACCGGAGGAGGTGTTCGCCCAGGTGAACGACTTTCACAAGTGGGATGCCTGGTCGCCGTGGCTCGCGCTCGATCCGAATGCCAAAAACTCCTTCGCGGGGACGACGGAGGGCGAAGGGGCCATCTTCCGCTGGTCGGGCAACGACGAGGTCGGCGAGGGGAACATGACCATCATCGAGAGCCGGCCCAGCGAGTTGATTCGTCTGCGGCTGGAGTTTACCAGGCCGATGCAGGATGTTGCGGAAACCACATTCACGTTCGAGCCCGCCAGCGATCAGACGAAAGTGAGCTGGATCATGTCGGGCAAGAACGAAGACTTCATTTCCAAGGCCGTTTGCCTGGTGATGAACATGGACAAAGTGGTTGGCAGCAAGTTCGAAGAGGGGCTGGCGAAAATGAAGCAGGTCGTGGAGGCCACGCCCAAGGAAAATGACGAAGGCCGAAAGCCAAATGACGAATCAAGCACCAAGTCCGAATGACGAATCGGGCATAGGCGCGACACTCGGGCTTTGATATTCGTCATTCGTTCGACATTTGACTCTCGTCATTCGACATTTGGAGAAAACCATGTCCACCGAACCAAAGCCCGCGCCTCGTTCCCTGGCCCTGCTCTGGACTGGTCGCGTCCTCAGCGCCCTGCCGGTTCTGATGTTGCTGTTTAGCGCCAGCATGAAATTCACGAATTCGCCGGAACTAACCAAGGGAATGGACCACCTTGGATGGCCTGCCAATGCCGCCATTGCGCTGGGGATTACCGAACTGGTTTGCACGATTTTGTATGCGATCCCGCAGACCAGCGTGCTGGGTGCGATTCTGCTGACGGGGTACATGGGAGGCGCCATTGCCACGCATGCCCGCATTGGAGAGGCGTTCTATATCCAGGCTGGCCTGGGCGTGCTGATCTGGCTGGGACTGTACCTGCGCGAGCCACGGCTGTGGGCGATCCTTCCCTGGCGAAGCTGAGAGAGCATTCACACTTTGATTCTGGAGGCCTGATCATGAAGTACGTTGACGGTTTTGTGCTGGTCGTTCCCAAGAAAAACCTTAAGGCCTATACCAAGATGGCGGCGGAGGCGGGACAGGTCTGGATGGAGCACGGGGCGCTGGAATACTTCGAGTGCGTTGGCGACGACCTGAAAGTGATGCCCGGGTGCGGATTACCGTTTCCCAAGCTGGCTAAGACGAAAACGGGCGAAACGGTTGTCTTCTCCTTCATCGTGTACAAGTCCCGCGCCCATCGCGACAAGGTCAACAAGAAAGTGATGAAAGATTCGCGGATCACCACGATGATGGAGAAGATCAAGCCGATGCCGTTCAATCCCAAGCGCATGTCCTACGGCGGCTTTGAAGTTATCGTGGAAGCATAAAGCGAGGCCGGTTCGCCACTCACCACTCACCACTCACCATGCAGAAGATCACTCCCTTCCTGTGGTTCAACGACCAGGCCGAGGAGGCCGCCAGGTTCTACGCGTCGATCTTCGGCAACTCCAAGATCGGCGCGATCACCCGCTACGGCGCCGGAGGGGCCGACGTCTCCGGCAGGCCGGCCGGATCGGTGATGACCGTCGCGCTGGAGCTGGCGGGGCAGGAGTTCATCGCACTCAACGGCGGCCCGCACTTCAAGTTCACGGAGGCCGTGTCGTTCGTCGTCAACTGCGAAACCCAGGAGGAGGTGGACTACTACTGGGACAAGCTCTCTGCCGGCGGCGAGGAATCGCAGTGCGGCTGGCTGAAGGACAAGTTTGGGCTGTCATGGCAGATCGTGCCGACCGTCGTCAGCCGGTATTTCAGCGACAAGGACCCGCAGAGGTCGCAGCGGGTCATGCAGGCCGTGCTGCAAATGAAGAAGATCGATCTTGCGGCGTTGAAGCGGGCGTATGAGGGGTAGGGGTCAGGAGTCAGGGGTCAGGAATACATTTCACTTTCGGAACACAAGCGCTCTTCGGGGAGTTTAGCCATGGCCGCCACACGAGTTCCAGCTGGATTTCGCCGCGTGACACCGCATCTGACCGTCCGCGACGCCCCGGCCATGATCGAGTTTTATAAGAAGGCGTTCGGTGCCGTTGAGAAGCGCCGCGCACCCGGCCCGGACGGCAAGACAATCATGCACGCCGAACTCGAGATCGGTGACTCAAAGGTCTTCCTGAACGACGAGTTTCCCGAGATGGGGGCCTTCTCACCGCTGGCCTCGCAGAACAGTTCCCCCGTGACGATCCATCTGTTCGTCGAAGATGCCGACCAGCAATTCCAGCAGGCGCTGACCGCCGGCGCACAAGTAGTCATGCCGCTGGCGGACCAGTTTTGGGGGGACCGCTACGGCATCGTGAAAGACCCTTCCGGTCACCACTGGTCGATCAGCCACCATGTGGAAGACCTGACCCCTGCCCAAATGCAAGAGCGGATGGCCAAGGCCTTCTGCCAATAAGATCGGCGGAAAACCAGACTTCAAATCTTTAAGGAGCAATCCATGAGCCGCGTTCGCGTACTGGTCGGCACAAAAAAGGGTGCGTTCGTCCTCACCTCCGACGGCAAGCGACAGAAATGGGAAGTGAGCGGGCCGCACTTCGGCGGCTGGGAGATTTATCATCTCAAGGGCTCGCCGGTCGATCCCGAGCGAATCTTCTGCTCGCAGTCGAGTAGCTGGTTTGGGCAGGTCATTTCGCGGTCCGACGACGGGGGCAAGACGTGGACCACGCCCGGCAGCAACCCCGAGGAACTCAAAACGCCGGAAGGTTGGCCCAAAGGGGAAAGCAACAAATTCGTCTACGACTCGGCCGCTGCGCCGCTTACCACGCACCAGTGGTATGACGGCACGCAGCACCCCTGGGAATTCAAACGCGTCTGGCACCTGGAGCCGTCGCTGAAGGACCCGGAAACGGTCTATGCCGGCGTGGAGGATGCCGCGCTCTTTCGTTCCACCGACGGCGGCAAATCCTGGCAAGAACTGGCCAGCCTGCGCGGTCACGGCACGGGACCCAAGTGGTCGCCGGGCGCCGGCGGCATGGGACTGCACACGATCGTTTTCGATCCGAAGAACCCCAAACGGATCTACGTTGCGATCTCCGCCGCGGGCTGTTTCCGCACGGATGACGGAGGGGCCACATGGAAGGCGATCAACAAGGGGCTCAAGTCGCCGTACCTGCCGGAGATGACGCCGGAGATCGGCTTCTGCGTCCATCGGATTGCGATCCACCCCACGCGCCCCGATGTGCTGTACATGCAGTTGCACCAGGGGGGCGGCGTCTATCGCAGCGACAATGCCGGCGACGAGTGGAAAGAGGTCAACGGCAATCTGCCCACCGACTTCGGCTTTCCCATCGACGTTCATGCGCATGAGCCCACCACCATCTATGCCGTGCCGATGGACCCCATGTTGCGGGTTCCGCCGGAAGGCAAGCTCCGCGTCTATCGCAGCAAGGCCGGCGGCAACGAGTGGGAGCCCTTGACCAAGGGACTGCCGCAGGAGAACTGCTTTATCAACGTGCTCCGCGACTCGATGGCGGTGGACCAGCTCGACGACTGCGGCATTTACTTCGGCACCACCGGCGGGCAAGTCTACTGCTCTCCTGACGGCGGGAACAATTGGCACCCCATCGTACGGGACTTGCCGGGGGTCTTGTCGGTGGAGGTGCAGACAATCAAGTAGGTCCTAATCCTACTCTTGCTCGTAATCCTAATCCTATTCCAAATCTTGATCTTACTCCTTCTCATTCTCTTGCTCCGGCGGCGGGAGTAAGAGTAAGAGCAGGATTACGATTAGGAAGAGGATTAGGAGCAGGATTAAGAATTGAGAGTAGGAATCGGAGGCAGAAAACCATGATCCGCGTCATTATTCCCTTTCATCTCCGCACCCTCGCCAAAATCACCGGCGAGATCGAGCTCGACATCGAGGGCCCAGTCACGCAGCGGACCGTCATCGACGCCCTCGAAGCCCGCTATCCCATGCTCTGCGGCACGATCCGCGACCATGTCACCAAGAAACGTCGGGCGTTCCTGCGGCTGTATGCCTGCGAGCAGGACCTTTCCAACGAGGAACTCGACACGCCGCTGCCGGAACCGGTTGCCAAGGGCGAGGAGCCCTATCTGATCATCGGAGCGATAGCCGGAGGATAGCGGTCGGCAGCGTCGCCGGATCTTTGCCTCGGAGTTCACACGATCTCTTCCACTTCCGTGTACAGGAACGTCACGCCCCCCGTCGCGTAGTTGGGGACGTCCGCCACGGCAGCCTGCCCTTCGGGCGAAGCCAGCAGCCGCTCAAAATCCTCCCGCGTCTCCAGGTACAGGTCGGCGACGTAGTAAAACGGCGGCGTAGTGCCGTCGGGCGTCCCTTGCACCTTGCCGATGGTCCATTTCTTGAGACCTTTCATCCGCTTGGCAATCGGGATGTGATTCTCGCGGTAGTACCGGTCGAATGCCGCCGGGTCGGTCGGATGTCCGTACAGAACGAGGAGTCGAATCATGGCTCACCATTTCTTTCGTAGAGTCGCTGCGGAAAATTTCAAAATCGCAAAAGGCATGCGGCCGCCGAGTTTACCACTCCCTTTTGTCCAGGGCGACTTGCCCCGCTGTTGTCCGCCGAGGTCGCACTGGGCTGAAACGATTCGGCCTCGATGCCCGTCTTATCCCCAGGGGCCCGCCAAACACGCCGACCCACGAGGTGCCAAATGCGCAACTGCCTTTCCGCCCTGGCTGCCGCTTTCCTGGTCGTATGGTCGCTGGCGCCAACGGTCGCCTGGGGCCTGGGGACCGAGGAGTTCGGCGATGAGGAGCTCAGCCCCGCCAATTACACCGATTGGCCCGGCCTGTTCGAAGTGGCCAGCGATAAATGCCGCATCTACTCGAATTGGGTCAACGGCAACGAGAATTTTTACTTTCGCGGCAACACGGACCAGCTCAACGACGCCCTCAAGAAATTTGCCG
>DASRJP010000101.1:0-5664 GCA_035649415.1 Pirellulaceae bacterium
GATGGTGAGGAAGGACCACAGCGAGCTGCTGATCAGGCTCTGGAGCAGCGACCGCTGGGCCTTGTAAACGATGGGCACGACGCCGGTGTAAACCGCGGCGGGCGAGCCGGCAATTTTCGAGGCCCGATTGTCGCGGGCCGGGTCGAAGCGATGATCGCGGGCGTCCACCAACCGCGGCGCATGCTGGCGAAGCAGGTTTAGGTCGTAGCCAGCATCGCTGATTACGACCACGCAGTCGTGTTCGGCCGCGACCTTGCTCCAGTCGTGGGGGCTGGTGTCGGTCTCGGGCGAATGCAAGGTCAACTTGACCCGCGACTTGCGGAGCAGCTCCGCCAGCGTGCGGGCGAAGATCCGCGTCTGCTCGATGCTGGCTGCCGACCTTTCACCGCTCGCGGGGGCTGCGGCTGCCGCATCGCTGGTTTCGTTGGTCTGGGGCATGGCGGAAGCCGGCATTCCCAGCACCAGGACCTTGGCATTGGCGACGCGCTCCAGCGGCTGGGCGGCGGCACTCGTCGCGACGCCTTCGTCAGCCTGCCCCACCAGCGTGCGGAGGATGTGCTCCCGCTCGCGATGGGCATTGACGACGGGCTCGACGGCGCTCTTCAGCTCTTCGACGAACTGCCCGTAGTCCACGCCCTTCAGCCCGTCCCCCATGCCCTGCGTGGCGGGAATGCGAATGGTGATTCGCCACAGCTCGGCGCCGGTTTTCTTGTCGATCCGCAGGTAGTCGCTGTGCAGAAAGTCGTCCCGGTGGGCTTCCAGCCGGCTGCTGGTCGTGTTGCGGTACGTCCAGTTGATGCTGTCCCCCGATGCGTCGGGGAGCGGCCGGACATAGGTGGCGGCACAGGTGGCATTGCCGACGATTTTGGTTCCGCGAGGACCGAATTCGTCCAGGATCACGCGCCGCACGCGGTCGGCCAGCTCCATCCGCTCGAGGAACGGCATTTGCGCCTGTTCCTCGGGGCTGCGCTGCTCGACACTGGCCAGCTCGCGAATGCCTGGCCGCTGCGACGTCTTGGGAACGGTAACGATGATCTCCATCGGCACCAGCGGCCCCAGTCGATCCTCGAGCGTGGTGTAGTCGCGGATGATCTTGGCCTGGGAGTGGAACATCTTGAGCATGTTCACACTGGTCCGCATGTAATACACGCCGCAGCAGAAGAAGCCGATGATCGCGAACGAGGCAAAGGTGGTGACTGCGTGGTGGCGGATAACGGTCGAGCCGAGCCGGTGCCACACGCCGCCGAGCAGCTTGTCGAGCCAGGACACATCGTCCTGCGGGCTCACCGGCTGGCGACGTTTTTGCGGCCAGATGGTCAGTGCCGCCGGCAAATACGTGAACAGCACCAGCAGCGTTCCCATCACACCAATTGCGGAGTACCAGCCAAACTTTTTGATGGGGACCAATTCGCTGGTGAGGAGGGACAAGAGACCGATGGCGGTCGTGATATTGCAGAGGATGGCGGGCTTCCAAGCGTGGGAAATGGCTCGCTCGGAGGCGCCCGCATAGCCGTGTTCGGTGACCGCCTCGTGATAGTAGTTGATGATGTGCGTGGCCCCCATCATGCCCAGCACATACACGAGGGCCGGCATCGACATCAGGATGGCATCCATGCTGCCGCCCAGCCACCACACGAAAGCCACGCTCATCACGGCGCTGATGCCGCCGATGAAAAACACCATGATGGTGGCGGTGATGCTGCGGAAGCAGACCAGCGAGAGGCCGACGCCAACGACGGTGCACAGGCCGACCAGGCGGATGAGCGTGACGGTCCCTTCTTCATCGATGGCGACATTGTCCACCGGGGGGCCGCCGAGCCAGAGCCCTTCGCCCTTGCCGTCCTTGGCGGTAATGTTGCAGTCCTGCGCGAGCTCGAAGAGCTGGCCGCGCGGTTTGCCGAGCACGCCGCGGCCGACGATGAGATGCAGGTTTTGCTTGGCAGCATTGGTCAGCGTGAGGAGGATGCACGTCTGTCGCGGTCCCTCGGAGCTAACCTCCGCCTCCTGACCGTTGGCTCCTGTTTCCTGTCCCCTGTCCCCTGACTCCTGTCCCTTGTCTCCTGTCCCCTTTCCTCTGGCCGGTCCAAACAGCGTCCCTTCCAGCCGGGCGTAGGCCTCCGCCTCTGGATCGTCGAGGCGCGACAGCTCGCCGCCATCCTTGACCAGGCTTTCCAGGACGGCTGGCCCCGTGGTAATTGACTTGAATAGTTGCGCTCGCAGGCGGCGGGGCTGCTCGTGATACCAGGGTCCGTCTTGCGGGCCAAGTGAGGCGACCAGTTCTCCTTCGAGACTGGGGCCGTAAATATTCCGCGAGATCAGACGGACTAGTGCCGCGATAGGGGAGTCGACGGCCTTCCAGCGAAACACGTCCCCATCGGGCGTGATGTAGTACCAGGCTTCATTTCGGTCGCCGTAGCGTGTTGTGGCCTTGCCCCGGAGCCACTTTTCGCGCTTGCCCCCCCAGTCAAAGTACTGATTACTCGTCAGATACAGCCCCAGCTCGTCTCCAATGAACGACTCGCGGTTGAAATAGCGGGTGGGATTCTCGATCCGTCCTTCATCGCTTTCGGCGTTCTGTGCGGCCGAGTCGTCCGCGACCACGGGTGGCGCGCTGGCCGTGGGGCTGTTTTTTCCGGCGTCTGTCGCCGGCTTGGGCTGTTGCGAGGGGGGAATTTCCGGTTCGAGTTTGGCCAAAAACAGGTTGTAGCGGTCGTCGTCTTTGCCGCCGTAGCAGCCGTCCCAACTGACGATCACGAACTGTTCGCTGACGAAGTGCTCGCGGAACCAGTCCAGGTCGGCCGTTTCTGGAAAATCCTTGGGCAGCCAGTCCTTGACGTCATTCTTCATCCCCTGGATCGCCAATCTGGCCCCACGCAGCGCAAAGGGGACGAGAAAGAAGACCACCACCAGGATGAGAACCGCTCGGCGAGCGAAGAAGGTGGGCTTGGCGGACATGAGATCTCTTCGCGGGAGACGAACAGGTTCTGCGGCGGGTCACGCGGGGGCAGTTTGCCGACGGCGGCCCGCTAGCATGGCCGAGGCCTCATACCCGCAGCCAGATTGGCATAATGCCTCTCTCCATCACCTTCGGCACCCTGCAAAAGCAACCTTGAAGCGATAGGTTTGCGTGTGTGGTGAATCGGCGGAGGAAAGGTTGGGAGTCCTGGAGCATAATGGGGACCAAAGCTGCTTGCAAGCCGCTGACACACTGCGAAGAATCTTTTCAAGACTTTGCCGTCGCGCTTGAAATTGTTGCCTGCCAAAGATTTGCGATTTGCATCAAATTGCACGGTCGCGGGACAAGTAGCAGTGATGAGGGTCGTAGCGCTGCGGCAAAATGACCCGTCAGTTGGTTGGGAATCGCTGGCTTGCTGAGGCGACGATCATCGCTAACCCTTAACCACGTGCTAGGCTTGGTCACTGGCAGTTGGACCCAGCAAGGTCGGCGCCGGTGAATTCAACACGGGGAGCTGCATAATGATTTCCGCCTGGGCCCTGTCCATCGCCGTTTCGACAACGTCCGCCACTCCCTACGACGCTGGCGAAGGCGTTGCCATTGGTGGGCCAGAGGCCGTCCAGCCCGTCATCCGGCGCTTCGAGCGATCCTCCGTGGATCGGGCCCGCAAACAGGCCTGGCTGGCCTACTGCCGCGAACTCGACAAGGCGTGGGCGGACTACCGGGCGGCCGGTTCGACCGCCGAGGCGCTGGCGACCTACAAGACCGTCGTGGGCCAGGCCCGGACCCGGTACATCTACCAGGATCCGTATTACACGCCGATTCTGCCGTAGCTGCTGGCGCTTGCGGAATGATCTGAGCCTGGCGCACCGAAACCTCCGAGCTGGCGTGCGCCCGATCCGTGCGGTGGGCGGCATTTCATGGTCCGCCTCGTATAGCAGCGATGGTTAATTTCCGACCCCTTCTGCGGTCCCCTCAGTAAGATCATCGCCTTGGAGCGACGCTGACCGGCAGCTAAAATGGCTCGCTTTCAAGCGTGCAACTGCCGGTGCCGGCGTGACTTAATACTGCGATCGGGTCGATCCTATGCGCATCGGCGCCGTTTCCTATTTGAACACCAAGCCGCTCGTCTTCGGACTTGCGGAACTTGCGCCGCAGCACGAGTTGGTATTCGATCTGCCAAGCAAACTGGCGGATCGACTGGCGGCCGCTGAGCTCGACGTGGCACTGATCCCGTCGATCGAGTTTTTTCAAAATCCCGACTACACGATCGTCTCCGACGCCTGCATCGGCTGCCGCGGGCCGGTGCTGAGCGTCAAGCTCTTGTCCCGCGTGCCGCTATCGCAGATTCGCACGCTGGCGCTCGACGAAGGCTCGCGGACCAGCATCGCCCTGGCGAGAATCCTGCTCTGGGAGCGGTACGGCATCGAGCCGGCGCAAGTGCCGCTGCCGATCGACGCTCGCTACGAGCAGTCGCCGGCCGACGCGGTGCTGGTGATCGGCGACCGGGCGATTCACCCGGCCCGCGGCAATTGGGTGGCGCAGTGGGACCTCGGCGACGAGTGGAACCGCTGGTCGGAATTGCCGTTTGTGTTTGCGATGTGGGTCGGTCACGTGGGGCAGGTGTCCCGCCTGCCTGAGCTTGCTGCGGCGCTCGCGGCGGCCCGTGATGCGGGCGTGACGAACCTAGAACAAATTGCCCGCGAGGAAGCGGGCGAGGTCGGCTTGACCTACGAGCAGACGCTCACGTACCTGCGCGACAACTTGCACTTCTACCTGGGCCCTGGCGAGCGGGCCGGGCTGAGTTTGTTTTACGAGCAGGCCTGCAAGCTGGGGCTGGCGTCGGGCGATCTGGCTCTTAGCCGGAGCCTAACAGGCTCCGGGATTAGCTCGTTGGCAGCGCAAGACCCGGAGTCTGTTAGATTCCGGCTGAGAACATCATGATTCTTCCGATCCTCGACAAAGCCGTTGCCGGTGAGCGCCTCACGCGCGAGGAAGGGCTGGCGCTGTTTGAATCGCGCGACCTGGCGGCGATTGGCAAGGCCGCCGATGCCGTCACGCGGCGGCTGCACCCTGAGCCGATCCGCACGTACAACATCGACCGCAACATCAATTACACGAACATCTGCACGGCGGTCTGCGACTTCTGCGCCTTCTATCGCAAACCCAAGAGCGACGAAGGGTACGTGCTGCCGCGGGAGGAACTCCTCGCAAAGATTCAGGAGACCGTCGATCTCGGCGGCGATCAAATCCTGATGCAAGGCGGCCTGCACCCCGACTTCGACCTGGACTGGTACGAGCAGCTCCTCCGCGACATCAAGGAAAAGTTTCCGCAGGTCAACATCCACGGTTTCTCGCCGCCGGAGCTGCACGCCTTCACGAAAATCAACAAGCTGCCGATCAAGACGGTCCTCGAGCGACTGAAAGCGGCCGGCCTGGGGAGCATCCCCGGCGGCGGGGCGGAGATTCTCGTCGATCGGGTTCGCAAGGAGATCACGCGCGGGAAGGTGCTGACCGACGACTGGCTGAACGTGATGCGTGTCTGGCACGAGCTGGGGGGCGTTTCGAGCGTGACGATGATGTTCGGCCATGTCGAGACGCTGGCCGAGCGGGTCGAGCATCTGGAGCGCGTGCGGCAATTGCAGGATGAGACGCACGGCTTCACCGCGTTCATTTGCTGGACGTTCCAGCCCGAGCACACCGACATG
>DASRJP010000102.1:0-8571 GCA_035649415.1 Pirellulaceae bacterium
GCCCGCCCCGGCATGGAGCTGAACCTGGGGGCCATCGGCAAAGGCTACGCGCTCGACCGTGCGGCCGATTATCTCGACAGCCAGGGCGTCCACGACTTTCTGATCCACGGCGGCGCAAGCAGCGTGCTGGCGCGGGGTGAGAGGTCAGAGGTCAGAGGTCAGAGGTCAGACGAGAGCGAACAGAACTCGCGAGACAAGGAACAGAAAAGTGGAGACAAATCCCAAATCCCAGATCCCAAATCCCAAATTGACTCGAATCCGCAATCCGCAATTCGCAATCCGCAATCCGGCTGGCTCGTCGCCCTCAAGCACCCACTGAAGCCCGACGAGCGGCTGGCCGAATTCACGCTCGTCAATCAGGCCCTGGGAACCAGCGGCAGCGGCACGCAGTTCTTCCACTATCAGGGGAAGCGCTACGGCCACATCCTCGACCCGCGCACCGGCTGGCCGGCGGACAAGGTGCTCTCCGCCACGGTCATTGCTCCTACTGCCGCTCTGGCCGACGCGCTTTCCACCGCCTTCTATGTCGGCGGCATCGAGCTGGCCGAAACGTACTGCCGGCAGCATCCCGAAATTGCCGCCCTGCTGGTCACACCCTCCGCGCGCAGCGGGAAGGTCGAGCTGCATCCGGTCAATCTCGCGCCCGGGCAGTGGCGCGCCTTGTAGCACGGGCTTCCCAGCCCGTCCAATTGGCGTTAGGGCCGACGACGGGCTGGGAAGCCCGTCCTACATGAGGCTACGCCACATCGGGCCGCCAATCGTACGTCTGGAACAGCGCCTGTTGTACGAGCCCCGTGATCTCCCGCAAGCGGACCGGCTTGGACAGCACCGAAAATGCCCGCTGGCGGCGCGCCTCTTCTTCAATCTCGGCGTCCAGGGCCGCCGAAATCAAAATGCAAGGCAGCACCACATCCAGCGGCAATTGCCGGATGCGGCGAATCGTCTCCAGACCGCTCAGCCGAGGCATATGCATGTCCAGCAGGACCAGGTGAACCGCCTGGCGCTGGACAATATCGAGGGCCTCGTCCCCATCCGCCGCCAGCAACGTCTGATACCCGCGAGGCTCAAACACGCCCCGGAGAGTCTCGCGGAAGTCGCGGTCGTCGTCGGTAATCAGTAGCGAGGGGGGCTGGAGTTTCATGGCAGATCAAAGCTCACGAAACCTGTTAGTGCAACTAAGGTGCCGGAGCGCTTGCAGGAGGCCCTCGCGGCCCTATCGCGTTACCAGTACGATACTTCTATCAAAGCCCACCGAATCGGCCAAGTCAAATCTAAGTCTGACGAATGCCGTTTTTGCCAGCCTCCAGTGATCCGCCGGAAATGGGTTTGGTGCGGCCAAAAGCCAAAGGCCGCACAAATCGGCGACGTTGCTCGATCCGTGCAAGCACGGTATCGTGCAGATGGCTGACGCGGTACTGCCGAATCGCGCACGCGACGGACGATTAGCTCAGTTGGTTAGAGCACCTCGTTTACACCGAGGGGGTCGGGGGTTCGAGTCCCTCATCGTCCACAGGACCGATTTTCGCAATTGCGAAAGCACGCTCGATAGGACTCTCGCTGGACTGCTGCACGACTCCCAGTTTCTAAATGCGGCTGCCGCTATTTGCTGTCGGGTTGGCGGCTGCCGCCGTGTGCATCATTTGTCGAAGTTTCGCTTCCGTCGATTAAACGTTTTACTTCGCTCCGCAGCAGGTGCAGCTCCAGCCAGTCGGTGTCCTGGACGGGATAGTACCCATTTTCTAGTTTGAGGGACTCGAGCCATTTGTCCGCCTGCTGGAGATAATCGCGGGCCTTGGCCATGTCCTTCCGCTGTGCATAAACCAGCGCCAAGGCGATCTGGTTCAATTCCGGGTGCCACTCGGTCGCTGCGGACTCCTCCAGCAACTTGAGCGCCTGGTCGCTGTCGCCGGCGCGGAGCTGCGCCAGCCCCGCTGCGTGCAGGAACCAGGCATTCCGTTCGTCGCGCACACAGAGGTCGCACCAGCCCTTGAGTTGCTCTGGGGAGGCAACCGGACGCGGGTAAATGCCTGCGGCGCGGGCCAGGCCATAGGCCACAGAGGGCTGATCGGTCCCGCCGGCCAGCTCGACAAAGCGCTTCATCCATTGCTCATAGTCCGTTTGCTTTCCGGCCAACAAGAGCGTCGCGACATACTCGTACCATTCCTCTGACGCCGGAACGCTCTCGATGACTTTGGCGAACTCCTCCTCAGCCTTTTTCCAATCACTGCGGACGATGAAATCACGGGCCAGATGGATCCGCAGCAAAGCCTCGTCAGGTCGCGTGGCAGTCAGCCGCTCAAACACGGGATCATGGCGACGGATGATCGTGCGGACCAACTTGCCGCGCTCCGTCCAGCTCATGCGTCCTTCCGGCAAGGCGTCGATTTGCCGGCTGTACTCCCGCGCAATCTCGTCCCATTGCTCACTGGCAGTGAGTGCCGCCAGCCAGCGGTCGCGAAGTCCGTTGTCATTCGGCCGCAAGTCGAGGGCTCGCTGCCAGTCGGCGCGTGCCAGCTCGTGCTGACGAAGCTGGCCGTGAACCTCGGCGCGCCGGGCCAGCAGGTCGGCATCCTTGGTCTCGGCCGTGATGGCCCGATCGAGAAATGCCAGGGCCTGTGGCCAGTCCTCGACCTGGTAATGCCCTTCGGCCAGGGAGGCCGCTGTTTCCGGATGCTCGCGAGTGATGGTTTCGAACTGGGCCTCACTGCCCGAAAGTCGATAGGCCGCCGCCAGGCGGGCCCAGCCGCTGGCCATCTTGAGCGCGGCCAGACGGTCGCGCTCAAAGCGGAAGGCTCGCGGATCGTCACTGACCGACAGTCGGAAGCGAGCGAGCGTTGCCCCCTGGCCGCCAGCCGGAACGTGCGCGAACCGCAGCACCACCTGCAACTGGCCGGAAACCGGATCGCTTTCCCCCGGTTCGACCGAAAAATAGGCGGTCTGCGTCCGACCGGCCGCGCCGCCAATGCTCCAGCCGTCCGCGCCGCCGGCAAGGGACAGCCGCGCGCGGCGCTCTTCAAATGTTGCGGTGGCCGAGTGCAATGGCACCTCGGCCGCTGCGGACGAGCTGGTTACCGGCAAGCGAAGCATCTTCAGACCGCTGAGCACGAACTCCCCGCTGAAATAGGTACCGGGACCGCCGCCGGGTAGCCGGTCATCGCGGATCGCTTCGAGCCGCACGGCGTGCAGCGGCCGGGATGCGTCCGCGAACTCCAGGGTGTAAACGTCGAGGATGGAGCGCTTTCCATCCGCAAACACGGAGCCGTCGTCCTGAAGCGTCAGCGTCGCGCCGCCGTCGGATTTCATCTGTGCGGGCTTGATGACGGTCCAGGCGTTCTTCTTTTCAGCCTCGCCCAGGAGCAAGTCCGCCAGCGCCCCGGCGGCAGCTTCCGACGGCGCAAGGTCGAGCGACTTTTGCAGATCGCTCCGCGCCGCGGCGACATTCCCCTGCTTCAGCAGAATCGTTCCTCTCGCCGCATAGACCAGCGCGTCGCTGGAGGACGATTCCACTGCCTTGTTCAAATCGGACAGCGCCTCCTCCGTGCGATTCAGTGCAGCCAGAATGCGCCCTCGCAGCCCGACGTAATCGGCCGCGCTTGCCGGCGGCTCGCCCGCCTTGTTCAGGTCGGCCAGCGCCTCCTCCGGCAGCCCCGCGGCGGCCAAGAGCTGCGAGCGCTCCAGCCGGGCGGCGGCATTGGCAGGTTCCTTGGCCAGCAATTCGTCCAATTCCGCGATTCGCGGGCTGGCTAGCTTGCGAACTGCCTCGCGCCACAGGCCCAGCCGCACCCCCCATTCGCGCCAGTCATGTCCGGCAGGCACCTGGCTGACCGGGTCCCGGGCGCGCTGCTGCCGGAACCAGTTCTCCGCCTGCGCGAGCAATTGCCGAGCACGGTCGGGTTCGCCGCGATCGTGCGCTAAGAGCGCCGCCAGGCTGAGGAATTCGGGGCGGTCCGCGGACGCCGACAGCAGCGGTTCGGCTTCCTTTAGATTTCCCAGACGATAGTGAACAGCCGCGGTCATGGGGGTTGTCCAGTCCCCTCCAGCCTTGGTGGCGGCCGACAACAAGCGCTGTTGGTTTTGCTGCGTGACCAAACCAGGCACGGCGGTCGAGGAGCGCACCAGCCACTGCGACCAATACACATCCGGATCGGCACTGGTCAACTGGCCGTAGAGCCGCGAGGCCGCTCCTTTGGCCGCGGCCGGATTGCCCGCCAGAAGCTGAGCGCTCAAGGCGTCGCGCATGCTGTCCCAGGTCGGGAAGCGGACCATTTCCTGGCTGTAGACTTCGGCCCCTTCCGCAGATCGGCCGGCGCGTAGCTGCGCTTCGGCCCTGGCTCGCTGCGCCTCGCGGCGCTTCGTAGGATCGTTCTGCCGCTGGATGACCGCGGCATAACCCTCAATGGCTTGCGGCCACTGGCGCAGCTTGAAGTGCGCTTCGGCCCGCCAGGAGAGCAGATCGAGGTCGTCCGGGGCGATGGCCAGTGCTTCCGTGAGGACGGCGATGGCCTCGGGCAGCTTGTTGTCGCTGATGGACTTGGGACCGAGGTGCTTGGCCTGCCCCAGCTTCAGTAGCGTGGGGGGCGCGCGGTCCGCGAACTCCCGGCTTACATCGACAAACGGGGAAGCCAGGCGGGCCACTTCCGACTTCGCTGCATCGTCGGCCGCGGAGTTGAAGGCTTGAGCGAAGGCGGCCGCGGCTTTTGCGTTTTCTCCGATGGAACTGTACGCAGCCCCCAGCCGCGGCCAGGGAGTAGCGATTTTCCGCGCCTCAACCCACTGGCGATCGCCGTTTAAGTTTCGCGGATTGGCGCTGGCGGACAACCGGAATCGGCCCAAGTTGTGATGGGTCCATTCCACTCGCGAGCACGTCAACTCGACGGTCAGCTCCTGCTCCCCGGCATCCTCGATGTCGGCCAGCAGAAGCGCCGAATGCGACTGGCCCGAATGGGGATAGATGGACCAGCAGGTCGTATCCGCCTGGCCGTCGATGATCTTGTTTAGCGCGCCAAACTGGCTGTAGGTGGCGTCAATGTCTCGCAGCGGTACGGGAACGCCGCGGACCCAAACGCGGATCTCATAGAGCGTGAAGTTCCCGTTGTCGGCAAATCGCCCCGGGCCACCGTGGGGTAGCGACGGATCCGCCATCGCTTCCAGGCGGAGGACGGCGATTCGCTCCAGGTTGGATGCAAATGTCACTTTGTACGTGTCCCGTTCGGGGTTCGTGCCGCTGGCCAGGATCGAGCTGTCGAGCTGCGTGGTGAGCGTCGCGCCCCCGGCCGATTCTGCCTTCACCGGCTTGAGAACCGTCCATTCCTGCGGCCTCACTTCCAGGAGCAGATCAGCCAGTTCCGCAGCCAGTTGTCCGTTTCCCGGCTCCGCTTGCAGCCGCTGCTCGTAGAGGCTCCGCGCCTGTGCCGCGAAGCTCTCCGCGCGGGGGGCGTCTCCGCCGGCCGAGTAGAACCGCGCCAGCGCATTGTGGAAGCGAGCGTCAGCAGGACGCTTCGCCGCGAGCTCATCCAGTACTTTCGCATCGCCGGCAACGTCGCGAACGATTTTTCCCACGGCCGCAAGTTCGGGCGCCAGATCAATGGCCCGCCCCAGACCGTCCATCGCCTCTTCCATTCGCCCCTGCCGGGCGGCGGCACGGGCCAGGGACAGCTCCAGCTCCGCCAGGCCGCTGTCCGTCAATTCTCGGCGAAGCTGCGCTGCCTCGACGGCACTAGCGTCGCTCGTCACGGACAGGCGAAAGCGGCCGATCTGGTTACGGTCGAAGGATTGCGTCAGCACGACGGTCAGCGACGAACCAGGCGGGACATCGATTTCCTTGTCCAATTGGAGGACGGCGCTGTTGGCCTTTCCCGTGTCCGGGAGGATTGCCCATCCCACGCGATCGGACGAGTTGCCATCAATGGCAGCGGCTATAGAGAACTTCCCATACTTGTTACCGGTCACTACGCCGCTCGTTTGCTCGTGAGTGGCGAAGGCCGCCGAAAATGACAGGCTCTGCTGCGGCGCGGATGCGGAAGGTTTGAGCGTGGCAGCAATTTCCGAAAGCACGAAGTTGCCATTAGCGGCGCGGCCGGGGCCACTTTGCGGGAGCGACGCATCCGGCAACACCTCCAGCCGCAGGCCGCGGATCTTGGACGGCAAATCGGCAAACTGGAGCGTGTAGATGTCCTTGGTCGCGTGCGCGCCGCTGGCGAGGATCGACCCGTCGGTTTGCAGCTTCAAATCCGCGCCGCCATCGGCTTTCATCTCGGCAGGCTTGAGCACCGTCCACTCGGTCGGCGGATGCTCCGCCAGCAGACGCGCGTAAATGTGACGGGCCTGGTTGAGTGCCGGCAGCGCCTCGTCCTGCTTCCCCTGAGAAAAGGTTTCCTCGCCGCGCTGGGCAAAGTTGCGGGCCAGGGCGAGCTGTAACGCCACGTCTTCGGGCCAGGTTTTGACCAGTGCCGCCAATGTTTCCTCCATGCCGCGGCACTGGTCGAGGATCTTCGCGCGCTGGTCGCGTGCCTCGGCAAGGGTGAGGGCCTTGGTCAGTGCCGCCGCCGCCTCGGCGGACTTTCCCGTTTGGGAGAAAGCTTTGCTAAGCGCCACCTCCAGGTCGGTCAGTTCGCGGGGAATCGGATCGCCATGCAGATGCTCCGCCGTGACCGCGGCCGGATCCTCGGTGACCGATAACCGGAACCGCCCCAGGTTGTGGTCCGTCCACTCGTTGAGCGAAAAGAACATCTCGAACTTGAGCTCGTCTCCCGCGGAGAGGTCGATGTCGGCGGCAAACAGGGCGGCATGGTTCACGCCGCTGCGGGGGTAAATACTCCAGCCTCTCATGGAATCGACTCGGCCGTCGATTGCGCTGCGGTGCCCTTGTACCTCGTCGTGCGAGACGATCATGTCCGTAAGGCGGGCCGGGCCCGCGGCCGAGGAAACTCGCAGCTCGTTCAGATGGAAGTTTCCATTGCCTGACCTTCCCGGGCCTTGCTCCGGAAGCGACGGATCGGCCAGGGCCTCGAGCCGAATTCCCGCAATCCGCTTTAGTCCCGCCGGGGCGACGAAGGTGTACACGTCGCGGTCGGGGTTGGCGCCGCCGGCCAGGATGGAGCCGTCCTCAAGCCGGGTGAGGATTGCGCCCCCCGCGGACGTAATGAGCGTTGGCTTCAGCACGTGCCACTTCGGCCGCGGCGCTGCAGAGACTTGATTGAACAACCGGCGCGCCTCTTCCAGATCGGCCAGCGCTTCGGCCGGGCGCTCGGCAGCCAGCGCCTCCTGGCCGCGCTCGGCATGATGGCGGGCCAAGGCCATGCGTAGCTGCGTGTCGCCGGGACGCAGTTTGATCGCGGCTGCCAGCACGTCCGGCAGCGGCTGCAGTTGATTGACGATAACGGCTCTGGCGTCGGGTGATTCAGCCTTGTCGATGGCCTGGATCGCCAGCTCCGCGGCCCTCTCCGATTCTCCAACCAATCCATAAGCGGTCGCCAGCCGTGTTTCGAGATTCGCGAGCTTCGTCGCCGCCAGTCGGCTCTGCTGTTGCCCCAAGATGGCCGGAGTGTTCGTGAGCCCAATCCGGAAGCGCCCCAGGTTCACGGTGTCGTTGCGGCTGATGCCCGTTTTCCTGTTGGTCAGTACGACGATGAGCTGTTGGTCGGGGCGAATGGATAGTGGCCGCTCCAAGAAAAAGATGGCCCGGTGCGGCTGGCCGGTGCGGCCAAAGACGTGCCACACCTTGTTCGACTCGTCGCTGATGATTCCGCTCACGTCGGCGTCGGACGCAATGTAACCAAAACTCGCCCAGACCGATTGGATCGGCAATGGCGTTCTAGACGCCGGGTCGTCTTTGGCTGCGGCAAACACCCGAAATTCAGCCAGTTGGAAATTGCCGGAGGAATTGCGACCGGGACCCTTATTTGGCAAGCTCGAATCGGGGAGCACATCCAGCTCGATGGCCGTCACAGTGTCCAGGTCGGTCGGCACGGTTAGCGAATAGACTTCGCCCGGCATGTCGGCACCCGACGCGAGGATCGAACCATCCTCCTGAAGGTTCAGCATCGCCCCCTGTGCGGCGGTCATCTCAGCCGGCCTGGCAACGGTCCACTGCGGCTCGGTCATGTCGATCAGTAGTTGCGCTAGCGCATGAGCGGCCGACGTATTGCCTGGTTCGGCCTGGAGTGCCGTCTCCAGATGGTGCCTGGCCTCTTTCCGCTGCGCCGCAGCCAATTCGTGCTGACCGGCATCGGCTAGCCGCTGGCCAAAGTCGGCCAGCAGTTTTGCCCCGGCGGGGTTGTCCTTGGCGGCACTGGCCCAATCGGCGGCGGCCGCATTCCAGTCCTTCAATGCATCGTAGGCCTTGGCCCGCTTGCCGAGCAATGCCGCGTCGCTCTTCCCGGCGGTGATTCCCCGGGAATAGATTTCCACCGCGCGCTTCCAGTCCTTGGTATCCCGCTCGGTGAACAGGTCGCCGATCGACGCGGCCAATTGCGGCCGGCTCGCAACCAGTTGATCGATGGCCGGCTGGTTGTTCGCCAGCGAGTGTGCCAGAGCCAATAGTCGCCAGGCGTCCGTCGCAGTCAGACCGGA
>DASRJP010000103.1:0-2719 GCA_035649415.1 Pirellulaceae bacterium
TGTATGAAGCAGGGGAGACCGACTTTCAGTCGCTCTTGCACACACAGGAAGCACACACGGAAGCAGAGCTCAAGCACCTGGACGCCCAGGCGGCGCGGTGGGAAGCGGCCATTGACATCGCCGATTTGCTACAGCTCGAGCGATTTCCGTAGCGAGCCGCGGGATTCATCCTGGCGGCCAGATCGGCGCGGCTGAGCGTCCGACAAGATAGAATCAAGGCTGCGGCCACAGTCGCTGCCGGCCACATGCTTCGATGGACCAGCCAAATCTCTCGTCGGCTCAGCCCGCGTGCCGGTTTCAATTCCGGTTGGCGACGCTATTTGTGGTTACGACAATTCTCTGTCTGCACTTCGCTCTGGCGGCAACAAATCCGGGGCTTGCAATCTGGGCAGCTACGATTTCTCTTGCTATTGCAACAATATATGTCACCAGGAGTCAATTCCGACTTTCCTCGATCGAAGCCGGCGCAACTGCAATCTTCGGAACTCCAATCTTCGTCAGTGTAGTTTTCGCTGCTTTGCTAACGATCGATTATCTCACGTCACCGCAAGATCCGTCAGATTTCGTCCAAAGCCCCGACGCAATCGTATTTTTGACAGTGAGCGGAGGGTTTTTTGGATTCTTGGTCGGCTTCTTCGTTGCCGTGGCCTATTGGACGATCCTGGGAATCAGGGTGCTTGTTCGAAGTGGGAGTTTTGATTTCCGGAAAAAGTACTACATCGAAGAATAATGACTGACGTGCCGGCGCTCTGGCGCAGATCATTACTCGTAAAATTTCCACTCCGACCGAAAATCCTTGGATAACTTCTGCTCAGTCAAGCTCGCCCGGATCAGCTCGATTGGGATCGACCCCTCCTTGAGCATCGCGTCGTGGAACTGGCGGTTGGTCATTTTGCCGCTCTCGACCAGCTCCTTGTGCATCGCCCGGATTTGCAGGCCGCCGAGCATGTAGGCCGCCTGGTACGTGGGTCCGTAGCTGCCATTGATGCTACGGCGAACTTCTCCCTCGGCATTGGCTCGCTCGTGGCCGACGCGATCGACGAGGAAATCGACGCACTCCTGCGACGTCATCTGCCCGAGATGGAACTTCATGGAGAAAATGATTCGCGCGCAGCGGTGCGATCGCCAAAAGAGCATGCCGACCTTGTTCTCCGGCGTCTTGGGAAAGTGGAGGTCCCACAGCAGCATTTCCCAGTAGAGGGCCCAGCCTTCCATCCAGAACGGAGTGCCGAACAATTCGCGATAGGGCCGATGCCGGTCGAGCATGTAGGCCTGGAGGCGATGGCCAGGGATCAGCTCATGATGAACCGTGGCGCGGGCGAAGTGCCGGTTATTGCCGCGGAGGGTCATCAGCTTCTGCTCGTGCGACATGCCGGCGGTGGGAAAGGCAACGCTGATCACTTCTCCGCCGGTGAAGAACGGAGTCACCAGTTGCCGCTCGCGGGACATCATCTCCATTCGCCACGTTTCCTTGGCCAGCGGCGGGATGGTGACCAGGTCGCGTTCCTCGAGAAATTCGATTGCTTCCTGCGCCAACTCGCGGATGAGCTGCGGCTGCTGGCCAGGTGGCACGAAATCGTTTTTCACTTTTTCGAGAGCTTCCTTCCAATCTTTGCAGCCCATCTCGTCGGCCGCCTTTTTCATCTCCGACTCGCACCAGGCAAATTCCTTCTCGGCAATCGCGATCAGCTCGTCTGGTTCGTACGGAATCCACTCGGCACGCAGCTCTGCGAGCATGGCGTCCTTGCCAATGGCGTCGCCGAAGATGGCCGTGTCGTCGCCGGCCTTGATGCCGACGACTTTCTCACGCAGCTCCCTGGCGTATTTTTCGAGCGCCGAATCGGCCGTTTTGAACGGCTCTGCCGCCCACCAGGTGAAGACCGGATCGTAGTCGTGGTAGAACTGGTGCCAGTCCTTAAGCGCGTCGCGCAGGCGATCCAGCGCCGTTGCAGCCCGAAACGCCTTCAGCTTGCTGGGCAATCCGGGCGGCGGATTCTTGCTGTCGCCGCGGTTGGCCAATGCCGCCTCGAGCCGCTTGTGAGCCAGATCCGACTGCTTTGCCAGGGCGGCGAGCATCTCGGCCGCTTTTTTGCCGTCGATTGGTTCCAGACGGCGGCGTGCTTCCTCGGCATCGGTGACGGCGGAGGCGAAGGGGATCAGATCGGCCAGTTCATCCCGCCGGCGAATCTGCTGCTCGAGGTTCTGCTGCTGGTGCTCGATATGGCTTTTGAGCAGCAAGTAATCGACTTTGCCGGCCTGGCTGAATTGATCGAATCGATCCCCTAACTTTTCGAGCAGCGAGAGATACTGCGGGTAGAATTCGGCCAACCTGCGCTGTCGCGTGGCTGACATGCGCAGCGGATAGGTCCTTCCCAGGCTGCCGGAATCGGCTTCATACAGCTCAATGAGCTGGCGAAGCTGCGCATCCTCGGCCAGCGCGGATTCGTCGGCACTGATCGCCGCCGCGTCCTTCGGCGGCACGCCGGGACGGATTTCGGATCTGCTTGATCCGCTTCCGCCTTGTCCGCTGGCCAGACCGGCTGGGAGCAGGATAGCGGCCACCAGTTTCGCTCCTGAAAGCCACCTGCGCCACCGGAAAACACGCTCGTTAGTCACTGCGGAACCTCCGCTAAGTCGACGGGAAAATGCCCCACAATCCTACTTCGCGGTATGGGGGGTGAAATTGAGCGATGCGGCTTAGCGGCGCCACTTTAGCCAG
>DASRJP010000104.1:0-8227 GCA_035649415.1 Pirellulaceae bacterium
GACCGAAGTGGTCGTGAAGATGGAAAAGAAGGTTGACTTCGAAGGGAATGCAAAATGCGAGCTGGTCGGACTCCCCGCCGGCGCGGCGACGACTCCGATTGAGTTCAACAAGGAATCCAAGGAGCTGGTTTTCAAGGTGAAGGTGGCGGCCGATGCGCGGCCGGGCCGGTATCCGTCGCTCTTGTGCGTTGCCTCGCCGATGGCCAGCGGCGAGCCGGTCGTCCACACGCTGGGGACCGGTGAACTGCGCATCGACGCTCCGCTCCCGCCCAAGCCGGCGGCGCCGATGACCGCCGCCGCACCAGCCCCGATGCCGATGCCGGCCGCGGCCCCAATGCCGATGGCCAAGCGGCTGACGCGACTGGAGCAGCTACGACTGGAAAAGGAAGGCAAGAAGTAGGACAGGTTTCCAATTTGTCCTGCCGTGAGATAACTGAAGGACCCCTGAAATGAAGCTGACTATCCCGACCGCAGCGATCTTACTCCTTGGCCTGGCCGCCACGGCCCATGCCGAGCCCAAGATCACGGCGCTGGCCGTTTATCCGCCCGACATCAATCTGAACACCAAGGCCGATCTCCAGCGGTTCGTCATCGTCGCCACGCGCGACGACAGCGTGACGCTCGACGTCACCGGCCAGTGCAGCATCAAGATCGCGGCCGCGAATCTGGTGCGCCAGGACAAAAACGTCCTCTATCCGGCGGCCGACGGCCAGACCACGCTCGACGCCGAGTATCAGGGGCTCAAGGCAGCCGCCACGATCACGGTCAAGGACGCCGCCGCCGAGCGCACCATCAGCTTCCAGCTCGACGTGATGCCGGTGTTCATGCGGTCTGGCTGCAACACCGGCTCGTGCCATGGCGCGGCCCGCGGTAAAGACGGCTTTCGCATTTCGCTGTTCGGCTTCGACCCGCAGGGGGACTATTACCGCATCACGCGCGAGATCGGCGCCCGGCGCATCAATCTCGCTGTGCCCAAAGACAGCCTGATGATCGAGAAGTCGATCGGAACTGTGCCGCACACCGGGGGGAAGCGGTTCGGCGCCGAGAGCGAGCACTATGCCACGATGATGAAATGGCTCGAGGCCGGTGCGCCCAACGACGCTGCGGCGCCGCCGAAAGTGCTGGGCGTCGATTTGTATCCGCCCAACGCCGTGCTCGAAGGCGAAGGGGCCACGCAGCAGTTCATCGCCCGCGCTCGCTACGGCGACGGCAGCGACCGGGACGTGACCACCTTGGCCGTGTTCCTGACCAACAACGACAACTCCGCGCCGATCACGCAGGACGGGCTGGTGACGGCGGGCGCCCGCGGCGAGGCGTTTGTCATGGCTCGCTTCGAGACGCACACCGTCGGCAACCAGGTTCTGGCGCTGCCCAAGAACCTGCAATACACGGCCCCGCCGATCACCGGCAACTATATCGACCAGCTCGTGGGGGCCAAGCTCAACAAGCTCCGCATCCTCCCCAGCGGCATTTGCAGCGACGAGCAGTTCCTCCGCCGGGCCACAATCGATATCACTGGCCGCCTGCCCACGGAAGAGGAATACGTGGCATTCATGGCCAATGCCGATCCAGCTAAGCGGGCCAAACTTGTGGACGAGCTTTTGGAGCGGAAGGAGTTCTCCGAGATCTGGGCGATGAAGTGGGCTGAGCTGCTGATGATCAAGACCACGCCGCAGGTCAGCAACAAGTCGGCATTTCTCTATTACAGTTGGCTGACGGACAAGATCGCCAGCAACATGCCGCTGGACAAGATGATCCAGGAGCTGCTGAGCGCCAACGGCGGGACGTTCAAAAATCCGGCGACGAATTATTATCAGATCGAGCGCGACACGCTGAAAACGTCGGAAAACGTGGCTCAGGTGTTCATGGGGATTCGCACCCAGTGCGCCCAGTGCCACAACCATCCGTTCGACCGCTGGACGATGGACGACTACTACAGCTTCGCGGCATTCTTCTCTCAGATTGGCCGCAAGCAGGGAGAAGATTACCGCGAGACGATCGTCTACAACTCCGGCGGCGGCGAAGTGGCGCATCCCGTCGGCGGGCGACAAATGAAGCCGAAATTCCTGGGCGGCCCCGAGCCCGACGTCGCCGGCAAGGATCGCCGCGAGTTGATGGCCAAATGGCTGACCAGTACGGACAATCCGTTCTTCGCGACTAGCGTTGCCAACCGCGTGTGGGCCCACTTCTTCGGCAAGGGAATTGTCGAGCCGGTGGATGACATCCGCGTCTCGAACCCGGCCGTGAATCCCGATCTGTTCAAGACGCTGGGCGGCAAGCTGGTCGAATACAACTACGACTTCAAAAAGCTGGTTCGCGACATCTGCAACTCGGAAACCTACCAGCGGAGCACCGAGCGGAACGAATCGAATGCTCCCGATGAGCGGAACTTTGCTCACGGCAACGTCCGCCGCATCCCGGCGGAGCAACTGCTCGACTGCCTGTGCACGGTCACCAAAGCGCCGGACAAGTTCCAGGGTCTGCCGCTGGGCGCCCGGGCGGTGCAGGTGGCCGACGGCGGCACGAGCAACTACTTCCTGACGACGTTCGGCCGCGCCCCGCGCGACACGGTTTGCGCCTGCGAAGCCAAGACCGAGCCGACGCTGTCGCAGGCGCTGCACATGCTCAACGGCACGACGGTGCACAACAAGATCCAGCAAGGGGGCATCGTCAAAGAACTGATTGCCGCCGGCAAAGCGCCTCCGCAGGTGATCGAATCGCTCTACATCCGCTGCCTGAGCCGCAAGCCGGACGCTGGCGAGATGGAGCGTCTGATGGCGGTGGTGACTAGTGCCGAGAATCCGCAGGCCGGCCTGGAAGACGTGTTCTGGGCGATTTTGAATTCGCGGGAGTTTGTGTTCAACCACTAAACCTGTCCTTAGCCGGCGGCTAACAGCCGCCGGGACAAGGCCAGCTATGAAAATCGACATCTGAGGTTCGGATATGCGTATCGACTTCCGCTGGGCTGCCATCGTCGTCGCCATCTGGGTGGTGTTTGCCGCGCTGGTGGCGGCCGCCACCGCCCAGGAGGCCAAACCGGCTGAGGGGGGTGCACCCAAGATCACCTACGACGATCAGGTGCGGGCGATCTTCCGCGACCATTGCTTCGCCTGCCACGCCCAGGACCGAAACAAAGGCGGCTTGACGCTTGATACCTACGCCAAGGCAATGGCGGGAGGCTCATCGGGCGAAGTGGTGGTGGCGGGCGATCTGTCCAGCTCGCGGCTGTGGGCGCTGGTCAGCCACATGGAACAGCCCAACATGCCGCCGATGACGGAGAAACTGCCGCAGCCCAAGCTCGACCTGATCTCCAAATGGATCGAAGGAGGTGCGCCGGAGAATTCGGGATCAAAAGTCGTCATCAAGAAGAACAACCTGACCGTCGCCGCGACGTCCCCCACCGGCCAGCCCGAAGGTCCCCCGGCAATGCCGGAAGGAGTTCTCCGCCAGCCCGTGATGTACACGCCGCGGGCGCAGGCAATTTCCGCGATCGCGGCCAGCCCCTGGGCGCCGCTGGCGGCAGTGGCCGGTCAAAAACAGGTCGCGCTTTACAACACCGATTCGGGTCAGCTCCTGGGCGTGCTGCCGTATCCCGAAGGCGTTCCGTACGTCCTGCGATTCAGCCGCAATGGGAGCATCCTATTGGCCGGCGGAGGCCGCGGCGGCCACTCGGGCAGCGTTGTGCTGTTCGACGTGAAGACCGGCCGCCGCGTGGCCAAGATCGGTGAGGAGCTGGATTCCGTGCTGGCCGCGGACATCAGCAAGGACCATTCGCTGGTGGCGCTCGGCGGACCTTCGAAAATCGTCCGCATCTATTCGACCGAAAGCGGTCAGCTTCTCCACGAGATCAAGAAACACACCGACTGGGTTTACTCGGTGCAGTTCAGTCCCGACGGCGTGCTCTTGGCCACGAGTGACCGCTCCGGCGGCGTCTTCGTGTGGGAAGCGGACACGGCCCGCGAATACTTGAACCTCCGCGGCCACAACGGCGCGGTCTACGACGTCTCCTGGCGGCTGGACAGCAACGTGCTCGCGACAGCCGGCGAAGACACGACCATTCGTCTGTGGGAGATGAACGACGGCAATCAGATCAAGAACTGGGGCGCGCATGGCGGCGGCGCTTTTTGCGTGCAGTACGCGATGGATGGCCGCATCCTTTCCGCCGGCCGCGACAACACGGTCAAACTGTGGCAAGGGGATGGCGCCGCGCTAAAGACGTTTTCCGGATTTGCCGAGGCCGCCATGAAGTGCGCGATCACGTTCAACGGCGCTCGTGCGATTGGCGGCGACTGGCTGGGGAACGTGAAGGTCTGGGACACCATTGAAGCCAAAGAGGTGGCCGCACTGGCCGCCAATCCACCGACCCTGGAGATGGTCGCCCAGCTGCGAGCCCAGGAGGCCGCGGCGAAAGCGGCTGCCGTGGCTGCGCCGCTGGCCGAGACAGCCGCTGCGGAAAAGGTAGTCGCCGAAAAGGCCTCGTTGGCTAAAGCCTCGACCGACAAGCTGGCGGCGGCGACAACCGCGGCCCAAAAGGCGGAAGCCGATCGTGTAGCTGGCGTGAAAGCCGGCGAAACCGCGGCGGCGACCGTGAAGACGGCCACCGACGCATTTAATGCGGCACAAACAACGCTCAAGACGGCTACCGACGAAAAGGCCGCCGCGGACAAGACGCTCGCCGATGCCACGGCTGCCGCCAAAGCGGCGGCGGACACCGCCGCTGCCGACAAGGCCAATGCCGACAAGCTGGCGGCTGAGAACAGCGCCGACGCGCCTGCGGCTGCGGAAAAAGCCAAGGCGTCGGCTGCTGCCGCCGCTACCGCGGAGATTACACGCGTGGCCGCTGAAGCGGCCGCCAAGGCTAAGGCCGATGCGCTCGCCAAGGCCACCGAAGCAGCCAATGCCGCCAAGGTCGCGCTCGACAAAGCGAACGCGGACCTGGTTGCTGCGAACAAACAGGTGGAGACGCTGACGGCTGGGGCCAAAGCTGCCGTCGATGCCATGAACGTCGCCAAGACCGAGATGGACGCGGCAGTCAAAGCCAAGGCGGACGCCGACGCCGCCTACGCAGCCAAGAAGGCCGCGTCGGACGGTGCCCAGGCAGCCGCTGCCGCAGCTTCGCAGGCTGCTGCCGCCGGTGAAGCGGAGAAGGTTGCTTTCGAGCAGATGGCCGGCAAGCTCCAGGCAGCCATCGATGCCGCCGGCCAGAAAGTGGCGGCTCAAACGACGGCCACACAGCAGGTTGAAACGCAGCGTGCCGCGGCCGAAAAGTCAGCACAGGAGAAGGCCGCTGCAACCAAGGCGATTGCCGATAAGATCGCTGCTTTGCAAGCCGAGCTGGCCAAGGCCCAAGCGGAGCAAAAGCCAGTGGACGAGGCCTACGCGGCTCAGCTCAAAGCGGCTCAGGAGGCTGCCGCTAAACTGGCTGCCGCTCAGGAAGAAGCGGAGAAGGCCGCCGCGGACAGAAAGGCGTTCGCCGAGGCGTACGGGAAGTAGGACAGGTTTCCAACTTGTCCAGTTCTAGTCGCAATCATCGCGCAACATAAAAGGCGTCCTGAAATCAGGACGCCTTTTTTTGTTTCAGCTTTTTGGGACAGGTTGAAAACCTGTCCTGCGTTAGGCCGAGTCGCGCGGACGAATCGCACCGACCAGATTGTTGTAGTCGTAGCGGTCGTTTTCATGCCACAAGGGCAAGCCGAGCTCGAGGCGCTTGCGGAGGATCTCGATCTTTTCCGGCGAGCCGGCCGGCGCGTCGGTCGAATCGAATTTTTGGTTGGCTTCAGGGAGCCACACTTCGTCGTGGCCATACTTCAAAATGGCCTCAAAAACGTTCTTGCACTTCTCCATCACTTTCTCCAATTGCGAAAATACGTTTGCGCCGGCTGTTGAGTCAGCAATTCCGCGTGCCACACGCGATCACGGCACGCCCAAAGCTCGGCGGGGTTGGTTTCCGCGGCGCCATTCGCTCTCAGGCGGGGGAGAGCGCTCGGCCAACTGGCCGAGAGGTACTGGCAGCTCATGCAGGAATGAGGCATTATTTTTAAATGAAGTTGGTAGTCAAGGCTTTGTATGGCAAGTTGCGGGCGGTTGCAGTCGTGGCTGCAAAGGATAGCGCATCGTTCGCGTGAAGGATCAAGGGAAGCCACCTTGGATTGGGGATCCGCTGCGGCCGCGAAACTGCCGGAGGACAGGTACACTTTGCCGGACTAGAGGCGTGAACGCCGAAATCCGATAAGGGTAGTTTTTCATCCCTAAGCGGAAAGCGACGGAGAGCGCTTCTGCATTACCGGCTTTGCTAGATTTGATGCTGTCAAGGGGGCCATCGGGCGGTTAACGAACCGGTTAGATTTCAACGAGCGATGACTTTCGAGAGACCGCCTAATAACAGCGTGCCCCACGTTTCGATAGGCTGCTGAGAGTGACTAAAGCGTATGTTGAGTAACGACTTACAGCGGAACAGTTTCATCCGCAACTTTCTTGGTTGGACTGAGTAGACACTTAGGAAATGTGACAGATCATGCCTTGGTATCAACGTCAGATCGCCCTTCAGCCTCGTCCCCGTGGATGCCACCTGGTTAGTCGGGAAATCCTAGATTCAGTGCCGGAACTGAAACATATCAAGGTCGGTTTATTTCACATCTTCATCCAGCACACGTCGGCCTCTTTGACCATCAATGAGAACGCCGACCGGGACGTGCGGACTGATCTGGAAAGTTCGCTGAATGCCCTGGCGCCGGAGGATTTTCCTTACGTTCACACGGTCGAAGGTCCGGACGACATGCCGGCGCACGTGAAAGCGTCGCTCATGGGAAGCAGTGTTGTGATTCCAATCGCGGGTGGACAGTTGGCGCTCGGAACATGGCAGGGGATTTTCCTGTGCGAGCACCGCAACCACGCCGGACCGCGGAAACTCGTGCTCACGCTGTGGGGCGAAGAGTGAGTCGAGTGTGGGAGTATGGGAGTGGGAGCGTGCGGGAGAGCAGGGTCGGGCGCCCGAATATCTCCCACACTCGCGCACCTTCACACCTTCACACCTGCCGCCGATCGAGACGAAGTCCCCTGCTCGTCGGCCCACCACTCGATCAATCCGATCAAATTGGCGTTGGCATCAACGTGGGACATGGCATCGAGACATAGCTCCTGGCAAATTGCCGCCAGCTCGGCGTCGGACCCGCTGGCGGCGGCCGCCTGCATGCGCCCGCGATAGAACTCGGCCGCCATCTGAAGCGCTTCCTTCAGCCGCGCCCGTTTGGCCGGTGCATCCTTGCCGGCCGCTTCCACGAACTGCTGCACCCCCTTGGCGAGGGCGAGCTGATCGAATTCTGGCTGGGACAATTGGGTAAACAGGCTTTCGCGAAAATCGAAGACCGCCTCGTCGCACCACATCCGCGCCCGCTCGAGACTGCCGCCGGCCAGACGGGCTGCCTGCTGGGCCAGTGCCAGATCGCTGCACGATCCTTCGGACAGCAGCAATTCGGCAACGACGTCGTCCGGCAGAGGATCGAAGCGAATCACCTGGCAGCGAGAGCGGATCGTGGGAAGCTGCCGCTGGAGGCTGGTGCAGATGAGAATCAGCACTGATTTTGGCGGCGGCTCTTCGAGCGTCTTGAGTAGCGCGTTGGCGCTCTCCTTGCTGCCTAGCGCCAAGAGATCGGCGTCGTCGATGATTCCGATCCGCCGCTTTCCGGAGAACGGCTTGAGCGACAGCTCGTAGCACAGGCCGGCCCGCATCCGATGCTCGTCATCTCCGATGAACAGCTCCAGGGGCAGGTTGCTGGAATCTTTCGGCCGCGAAACGACGTGCACGTCCGGGTGCGTCGCCGCTTGAACTTGCCGACAGGCCGCACACTGGCCGCACGGATCGAGCGCCGACTCCGGTCGCGCATCGCACAGCAGCGCCTGAGCCAGCTTGAGCGCAAAGGTCCGCTTGCCGACGCCTGGCGGACCGACGAACAGGAACGTGCTCGCCAGCCGACCGCGCGACAGGGCAGTGCAGAATTGCTCGATGACTTTGTCGTGACCGTAGATGGAGTGCCACACGGGAGGGTTCAGGAGTCAGAGGTCAGTTTGGTCACGGCGGCCACGACGTCGGCGTGCACTGCTTCCGGCGGGCGGTCTGCGGTAATGACGACAATCTCATCAGGACGCCGAGCGGCTTCAATCAAAAATCCCTGCCGTACGCGCTCCAGGTATTCCAGCCCTTGGGCTTCCATCCGGTCGTGCTCCCGCT
>DASRJP010000105.1:0-6094 GCA_035649415.1 Pirellulaceae bacterium
CGCTCGGCAAAAAAGGCCTCTTCCAAGGCCCGGCCGCGCTCGTGAATGGAATCGTGTTCGGGTAGCTTCATGGGATCCTTCCAGAGTCGAGAGGCGATACGCTCTACTTGTAGCGTAGCGCCTGGCTGACGTCGTTTCAAGGCCGCGGCCACAGCGCGGTCCGTGTAACGGATGCGATCTCGACAACCAATCTGAGGCAATAGGAAGCAGGCCCCAGCGATGCAGATCGTGACGAGATGCCAGCATTCGTTTTGGTCGCTCGTCGCAGTGTCCGCATGGCTGACTGCTGGCGCGGCCATCGGTCTAGCCGACGACTGGCAGCACTGGCGTGGGCCGTCGCGCGACGGAAAGACGAGCGAAGCGTCGCTTTGGGAAGGAGCGAAATGGGTCCACCCTCAGCCCGCATGGACCAAGGAGGTGGGACTGGGATCGACCTCGCCGCTGGTTGTCGATGGCCGGCTATACGTCCTCGGCTGGCACGACACTAAGGACCATTTGCAGTGCCTCGATGCATCGACCGGCAAGAGTCTATGGACGCAATCCTATGAATGCTCGCAGTACGGCCGGAAAGCTACGGGCGATGAGGGTTTATACGGCGGTCCAACCGGAACGCCAGAATTTGACCCGCAGACGAAGTTTCTCTATACCCTCAGCGTCGATGGGCATTTGCAGTGCTGGAACACGGCCGCCGATGGCAGGCGCGTCTGGGGCATCAATCTCTACGAGCAGTTCGATCCGCCGCAGCGGCCGCGCTTCGGGCGCAGCGGATTGCGCGATTACGGCTACACGAGCGCTCCGCTGGTCCATGGCGATTGGCTGCTCGTCGAAGTCGGCGACGACGAAGGGACGCTGTATGCCTTCGACAAGCGGACTGGAAACGTCGTCTGGAAGTCCGAATGCCGGGACGAGGCGGGGCACACCGGCGGGCCGATGCCGATCATGGTCGAGGGAGTGCCGTGCGTGGCGGTGCTCACCTGCAAGCACCTGGTGGTGATGCGATTGGATGGAGGCCATGAAGGAAAAACGGTCGGTCAGCTTGAATGGTGGACGGAATTTGCCAACACTATCGCCACGCCCACGGTCGTCGGAAGCGAAATCCTGATCACCTCGGACTACAATCGCCATGCGATCGTGAAGCTGCGGGTGACGCTGGCGGGAATCAGCGAAGTTTGGAAGCAGCCACAACCTTCGAAAGTGTGCAGCCCCGTCGTCCACGAAGGTCACATTTATCTAGCTTGGGAAAAGCTTCGCTGTCTTGACTGGGATACTGGCAAGCTGAAGTGGCAAGGTGGCAGCTTTGGCGACGACGGATCCTGCGTGATCACCGCCGACGACAGGCTCGTTGTCTGGGGCCGCGGCACATTGGCGCTGGTCGATACGGCTCAGCATTCGCCCAAATCCTACCGCGAACTGGCCCGCGTCGGCGGCCTGACCAATGCTGACTGCTGGCCGCACGTGGTGCTGTCCGGAGGGCGGATCTACTGCAAGGACCGGCAGGGGAAACTGATGTGCTTAGCCGTCCCCTGAGAAACACTGGACTAGCCGGACGCTTGCCCTACCAGCCACAAGCTGTCGCTCGTCGGCAGTCGGTCGAGCCACGAGCAACGAAGTATCTTCAGCCCTGCCGCACTCACGATTGCCTGGAGGCTCTCCGGCGTGAAATAGTTGACGTGGTCCGGAAAGCGGAAGCCGGGCCAGACGCGTCCCAGCAGGTGCCGGTTGAAACTGGCAAAGTTTGGAACCTTGATGACCACTACGCCGCCGGGGACGAGAACCCGCGCGGTCTGTTGCAGCACCTCCAGCGGCTGATTCTCGTGCTCCAGGTAAGAATGCATCAGAACGCCGCTCATGCTGGCGTCTTCCAGCGACGTTAGTCCGCCCAGACCGTCGGCGTGCAACAGCAGCCCGCCGCGGGGCTCGATGTGCTTTCGCGCCTTGGCGGCCGCTCTGGCATCGATCTCTATGCCGCAGGGTACCAGGTGCTCGGGGAGCCGCCGGAGCATTTGACCGCTGCCGCAGCCGACTTCCAGCACCTGCCCGCTGCGGACGTACTGCTCGATGAGCCGGGCGGCCTTGCGGCGCGGCAGCAGCCGCCGCAGCCAGGTGCGGATCGCACGCATCGGACGCACTGCCGGCTCGCGCCAGGAATTCGCGTCTGCCCGAAACTGCTTTTCTGCCAGCCGGCTCTTGCTCCAGGCGTGATTGACGCTTAACTCTTCGTAGCGGAGAGCGTTTTCGAGATAAACGAACGCACAGCCGCGACACTGCTTCAGCCGCCAGGTGCCTCGGCTGAGGGTCGATGGCGGCTGGCCGTGATTGTCCTGCCCGCAGAGTGGGCAGACTCGCTCCAGGCAGCGGGCGGCATCGGCGTGGCCGGCGACAAGTGCCGCCGCCGGAGCGGAAAGCGTGCTGGCCGACATGAACGATCTCGAAGGATGTGGCGATCAAGTCCGGGACGGCAGACTAGGTGGCGGGGTTGCTTTGGGTCAAGAGAGACCGGGCAGAATGAGCAAACTGGCGGCGGGTGGACGGCTTGTGATGCGGGCTGTTTTTGCTAGGAATGGGGCTAGAAACCGCTCTTAGCCGGAGGACAACGTCCTCCGGAACCCGGCCCACTTTCCGGAGGACGTTGTCCTCCGGCTAAGGACAGTCCGATGGACATCCACGTTCTGACCCGCGAACTGCACGTCGAAAACGACAGCAAGATCGTCATGCTCGTGGCTGACGGCCTGGGCGGATTGCCGATGTCGCCCGGAGGCAAGACGGAACTCGAGTCGGCAAGCCGCCCTAACCTCAATGCCCTGGCAGCGATTGGCGTTCAAGGCGGCAGCATTCCCGTCGCCCCGGGAATCGCACCAGGGAGCGGGCCGGGGCACCTGGGCCTGTTTGGCTATGACCCGGTTCAGTACCTCATCGGCCGCGGCGCGCTTGAAGCCACCGGCATTGGTTTTGAACTGAAGTCTGGCGACGCAGCTGCCCGCGGCAATTTTTGCACGCTGGATGCGGCGGGTAAGATCAGCGACCGCCGCGCGGGCCGAATTCCGAGCGAAGAAAGCGCTCCGCTGGCGGTGCGGATGCGGCAGGTGACGTTTCCCGGGATCGAAGTCTTTGTCGAGCCGGTGAAGGAGCATCGGTTCGTGGTCGTCTTCCGCGGACCAGGGCTAGTCGGACACGTTAAAGACACCGACCCACAAAAAACGGGCGTCCCGCCGCTCCCTGCCGAGGCGATCGATGCCGCCAGCAAGAAGACCGCGGAAGTCGCCAACACATTCATCGCCCAGGCAACGAAGCTCCTGGCCGGCGAGAAAAAGGCCAATGGACTGACGCTCCGCGGCTTCGCCGGCCGACCCGATCTGCCAAGTTATGAAGAGGTCTACGGCCTCAAGGCGGCGGCAATTGCCGTTTATCCGATGTACAAGGGGCTCGCGCGGCTGGTGGGAATGGAGATTGTCGGCCAGGCGCAAACGCTGTCGGAACAGATGCAGGTGCTGGAGCAGAACTGGAGCAAGTACGATTTCTTCTTCATCCACTTCAAGTACACCGATAGCACCGGAGAAGACGGTAACTTCGACGCCAAGGTGAAGAAGATCGAGGAACTGGACGCCGCCATTCCGCGGATTACCGCGCTCAAGCCGAAAGTGCTGATCGTCACCGGCGACCACAGCACGCCGAGCTACCTCCGCAGCCATAGTTGGCATCCGGTGCCGACGCTGCTGGTATCCGACTGCTGCCGGCCGGACGGCCACACGACGTTTGGCGAAAACACGTGCGTTCGCGGCGGGCTCGGACAGTTCGCGGCCAAGTATCTGATGACGCTGGCGCTGGCCAATGCCGGGCGGATGACGAAGTACGGGGCATAAGTTGGCAGCGTGTGCCGCCGTCCGCTATCTTGACTTGGCCCAAGCCACGTCTTTGAGGAGGGCAGTCATGAGCCCGCACCACTGGTTCGCTCGGGTCGTCCTGTTTGCCCTGCTGGCTATTTCAGCGACCTGGTCAAATCCCGCTTTCGCCCAGCCCCGCCGCGTCAAAGCCAAGGGAGAAGTCGTCTCCGTCATCGGAAATACGATCACGCTGATCGATGGCGCCAAGAACGTCCTGACGGTCAAGCCCAAAGCCGATTTCCCGCTGGTCGAGGTTTTCGGTCCGTGGAAGCTTGAGGAAATCCAGTTGGGAATGATCGTCCGCATTTCCGGCGCCGTCAAAGCCAATTCCCTGACGGATGAACTCACCGAGTTAACCCTCCACTCGCCGGCCGACGGCTATCAGCCTGCCATTGAGCAGGACTCCCCGGATCACCCTGCAACGATCGTTGGTCAATTCGTGCGCATCAAGGATCGACAACTCACGATAGCCATTGGCAAGCGGCGGATTAACGCAAAGCTGGCGCCGGACGCGGCGGCCAAAGTGGAGAGCAAGGACTTGCGTTTCGTCCGCAAAGGGGACGCAATCGAGATCGACGCCTACACGACTAGCAGCGGCACGCTTTCCGGCCGCACGATCAAGGTCACGATCCAGCCGCCAAAAGCAGCGGGCGGCCAGCAGCCGACCAAGGGTGCGAATACGCCGATCCCGAAGCGAACAGTTTCACCGGAATCAACCCAAGCCAACCAAGATCCCGCCAAATGAACAGAAGCAAACGAAGTTAACGAAGGTTGCGAGGCGGACGAATCGCGTGAATACTATTGGCTCCTTCCCTCCCACCCCTACCCTTTCTTCGTTACCTTCGTTCGCTTCTGTTCCAACTTCCCGCTTTGGCCCCAACAGGATTTCTTCATGCGCTGCATTGTTCCGCTCGCCTCATTTGCCGTTGCCTTTGTTTTTTTGGCTGACTTCTGTTCGGCCCAGTCCGTAGACGAAACGCCGCTCCCGGTGAAACTCGTCCGCGCGTTTCCCAACCTGAAAATTCGCCGGCCGACCGTGATCACGCATGCTCCTGATGGCAGCAACCGCTTGTTCGTCCTCACGCAGCAGGGGGTGATCAGCGTGTTTCCGAATGATCAAGACGTGAAGGAAGCAAAGGTCTTCCTCGATATCGAAAGCAAGGTCAGCTACAAGGACAATGAGAACGAAGAGGGGATGCTCGGCCTGGCGTTCCATCCGAAGTTCAAGGAAAACGGCCAGTTCTTCGTCTACTACACGAAGAAGGAAGGGCCGCCGCACACGTCGGTCGTCTCCCGGTTCCGCGTCAGCAAGAACGATCCGAACAAGGCCGATCCCGCCTCCGAGCAAATTGTTCTCAGCAAGTCACAACCCTACTGGAACCACACCGGCGGCAGCATTCAGTTCGGCCCCGACGGCTACCTCTACATCGGCCTGGGCGACGGCGGATCGGCCAATGATCCCCACAAGAACGGTCAGAAGCTCTCCACGCTGCTCGGCAAAGTCCTCCGCATTGACGTCGACCATAAGGACGCCGGCAAAGGGTACGCGATCCCCAAGGACAATCCGCTGGTGGGAAAGGCTGATGCGGCTCCGGAAATCTTCGCCTACGGCTTCCGCAATCCGTGGGGCCTGCACTTCGATCCCAAGACCGGGCGGTTCTGGGTCGCGGACGTCGGTCAGGACCTGTGGGAGGAGATCGACATTGTCGAGAAGGGTGGCAACTACGGCTGGAGCATCCGCGAGGGTTTCCACAAATTCCAAAACGGCTCTGATCCGCGTCCCGACCTGATTGAACCAATCTGGGATTACCATCACAACATCGGCAAATCGATCACCGGCGGCGCGGTCTACCGAGGCAGCCGAGTGCCCTCACTCTCTGGCATGTACCTGTACAGCGACTATGTCTCGGGCCGCGTGTGGGCCCTCCAGTACGACGAGCAGTCGAAGAAGGCCATCGCCAACCACTCGATTGAATCGGAAACGATGCCTTTCATCAACGTAGGCCAGGACGCCAGCGGGGAAGTCTACTTCACTGACGCGTTCGGCCAGATCTGGTGGCCGGAAAAATCGTCGACCGTTCTGTTTAAGGAGAACTTCGAAGGGGGCGTCGCCCGCTGGGAGCCCAAGGACCCTGCCCAGTGGCAGCACAAGGCGATCGGAAAGGAGGCCCACGTCTTCAGCCAGCACAAGAAGGAAACGACGTACAAGCCGC
>DASRJP010000106.1:0-3866 GCA_035649415.1 Pirellulaceae bacterium
CGTTCAGGACGTGCAGGCCATCGCCAAGCCGGCCCTGCGGCATCGGATCGCCGGCAACTACGCCGCTCAGGCCAACGGCCTCAACAGCGAGAAGCTGATCGACATGCTGTTTGAGGCAGTGCCGGCGGATCGGCGATATGAAAAACCGGCGGCATAACAAGGTATAATTGATGACGAAGGTTGCATTGCGATAAGACGACCATCCGGGATCAATGTCTACCATGCCAGAAACCGTTGAGATTGGTTCGCTGATTGAGCGATTGCCGGACATTCGCGGCGGCCGTCCGTGCATTGCCGGGACCGGCATTACGGTGCGGCGGATCGTCGGCTGGTACCAGCAGGGGCTCAGGCCGCAAGAGATTGTCGCCGAGATTCCCCATCTCACGTTGGCCCAAGTCTTCGCGGCACTCACGTACTACCACGCGAATCGCGAAGAAGTTGAGGTGGACATAGCGCAGGAGAAGACAGAGGCTGACCGCTTGGAGCAGGAGCATTATCGGGGTCGGTCTTCGTCATGATCCGGCTGTACCTCGACGAGGATTCGATGAGTCATTCGCTTGTGAGTGCACTGCGCGGTCAGGGAGTCGAAGTGCTGACGGCCTTCGAGGCCGGATTGATCCAGGCGTCCGACGAGGAGCAAATTGCGTTCGCCACTTCGAAGGGTGCGGCGATTTACTCGTTCAACGTGAGTGACTTCTACCGGATTCATGCCGAGCGTTTGAGGGGTGGCAAGTCTCACACTGGAATCATTCTTTGTCAGCAGCAACAGTACTCGATTGGGGAGCAGTTGCGACGCTTGATGAAGCTGCTCGGCGCGCTGACCGAACTGGAAATGGTCGATCGAGTTGAATTCCTCAGCGCGTGGGATTGAACGTTTCAAAAACCACAAATGCCCAAATCCGTACTCTCCCGCTATCTCGACCCCGACGTCCTCAGCCACGTCGCCGATCGCCATCTGGAGCCGCAGGGACTGGTGATCGGCAATCTGGCCGGCGCGCACAAGTCGCCGCTGTCGGGGTTTGCCGTGGAGTTCGCCGGCCATCGCGAATATGTGCCGGGGGACGATCCCAAGCACGTCGATTGGCGAGTCTACTTCAACCGCGACAAGTACTTCGTCAAGCAGTACGAGTTGGAGACGAATTTCGTCTGCCATCTCATCCTCGACGTCAGCGCCTCGATGCGCTATGGCGAGGGGCGCGAGCAGAAGCTGCTGTATGCCGCCCAGATGGCGACGATGCTCGGCTACAGCGTGGTGCGGCAGAGCGACAAGGTCACGCTGGCCACGTTCGACGATCACGTCCGCGGCTTCATCCCGCCGAGCAACTCGATGGACCAGATCGTGCGGATGACGCAGCACCTGGATGAGCTGGAGGCGAAGGAAAAGACGGCGATGAGCGACTGCCTGCACGACATCGCGGGGCGCCTCGGCCGCCGCGAGATCGTGATGATCTTCAGCGACTTCTTCACGAGCCTCCAGGAGCTGGAGCCGGTGATCCAGCGGCTGCGGTACAGCAAGCACGAAGTGATCCTGTTCCAAGTGATGCACCACGACGAGATCACGCTGGAGCTCGATGGCATGATCAAGTTCGTTGGCCTCGAATCACCCGATGAACTGCTCGCCCAGACCGACGATCTGCGTCGCAACTACCTGTCCGCGGTCAAACGCCATGTAGACCAGCTCGAAGAGATCGCGCAGCGCAACGATTGCGAGCGAGTCCTGGTCGACACCCGCCGCAATATGAGCGAGCTGTTTCTCGACTACCTGAACCAGCGCAGCCTGCGGAACCGCGGCCGTTAGCGGACGACAGGTGGCTGCTTGCGAAAACTTTGCTGCCGTTAAGCGAAACAGCGTTAACGGCACGCCAACTCACCTTAGTGCCCGAAGACACGGCTGCTAAGTCGCATATTTTCTCCATGTGCCTCTCGGGCACTTGACTTTTTACGGCAGGCAAGCTTCCATTAGCCTTTCCGGGGTGGGCACCCGGTGGCGGGCGTCGCGTTCCGACGAGAGGCGGAAGATGCGCTACTGCTTTCAACTGGCCAATCTGCTCCAGCATAAGCCCGACCCCCGCCGCCGGCCTGGCACGATCAAGCAAATTTGCGAGTACACGGGGCTCGACCGCCATCAGGTCGCATCGCTCCTCAAGAACGAGGTGAAATACATCCCGCTGGACGCCATCGGGAAGCTCTGCGACTACTTGATCCACCGCGGCATTTGCATGCCGCACGAGCTGCCGGGAGAACTCTTTGCCCTGGAGCCGGAGAATTTTTGGGAATTGATGGCCCGCCGGCATCTCCTGGAGATCTGCCTGGGAGTACGGCGCGAGCAGGCCGAAGACTCGCTGGACGAAGCCTGGGTGGTCACGTCGGACTCGATCCTTTCTGGCGCTGTTTACAGCGGCGTCTCGGCATTCGGAATCATCGCCGCCCAGACGGACAAGGAGCGTGCGGAGCGAAGCGCGGCGGCCGCGATGCTTCTCGGCGAGGACGGCGCAGCGCCGATCGACAAGGAAGAAATCGTTACGCCGCCCCCTCCCCATCCCGAGCTGCTCCAGCAATCGCTCGTGTGGAGCCCCGGCAAGGAGGAGATGCTGGATGCCTCGCTCAGCATGGCCCGCCACACGCACGAGCGGTTCTGGGACCACGTCCACAGCAAGGCCCTGGTCTGCGTCGGCAGTCCCAAGAGCAACCCGGTTTCCGAGCTGATCATCTCCAGCGTGTTCGGCTGCGAACCGTTCGTCTCCCAAGACGGCAGCGCCTCGCCCGCGCAACGCACCTGCCCCATCTTCCTCCGGTTTCGGGACAACGACCCCGCTTACCTCAAGAGTTGCTGCGGCGGCCGGCAACTGGCCAAGGGGCACGCCGCCGACGAGCCCGGCATCTACTACGAAAATGCCAAGGGGAAATGGGAATCGTGTGTCTGGAACGAACGCAAGCACGATGCGGCATTCGTGTTTTACGTCGATCGGCCGTCGCAGGGGGTCGTGGAAATGGTGCTCGGCGGCTATTCGGGGCGGGCGACGCGGCTCTTGGCGCATCACTTGGAGCGGTGCGCCGAACAGCTCTGGCCGCCGGTCTACGTCGGACACGGTCTGCGGATCGGGGCTTACATCGTGAAGTTTCAGCTCAAGGAAAGGCCCGGTCGTGATCGTAACCTGCTGGGGGGCGACGAGTCTCCGAAAATCGACGTCATCCCGCTGGAGTCGGACGTCATCGCCAGGCGGATGATTGCCGTTGCGGACGAATAGCACCAGGAGGCCGGCACAAGGAGTCTGCATATGGACCTGCTCGGCAAAGTCTCGCTCGTCACTGGCGGCACGATGGGAATCGGCGCGGCCATCGCCATCAAGCTCGCGCAGCTCGGCTCCGACGTGGCGATCGTGGCCCGCCATCTCGGCGCAGATGCCGACGATACGCGCCGGCAGATCGAAGTAGCCGGCCGGCGCGTACTGCTACTGACCGGTGACATGGCGCGCCCGGAAGATTGCGCCGCCGCCGTGGAGAAGACGGCCAGCCACTTCGGTCGCCTCGACGTGCTGGTGCACAACGCCGGCGGTCCCGCCGCCGGCAAATTGGACGAGATCACGCCCGAATTGTGGCGGCACACGATGGACCTCCACGTCAGCGCCAACTTCTACCTGGCCCGCGCGGCGCTGCCGCATTTGCGAAAGCAGAAGGAAGGTGCGATCATCACCGTCTCCTCGACGGCCGGCGTTCTGGGCGTTCCCGGCGCCATCGCCTACGCCACGGCCAAGGGGGCGCTGCCGCAGTTCACCCGCTCGTTGGCCCGCGATCTGGCCGACGACAACATCCGCGTTAACGGCGTCGCCCCGGGCGTGATCCGCACGCGTTTCCACGCCGACATG
>DASRJP010000107.1:0-11108 GCA_035649415.1 Pirellulaceae bacterium
TTCAGCGAGTCGGATGGATTGTCCGGGCTGATTGTCGATCGCTATGGCGAGTATTTGGTGCTCCAGCCGACGAGCCTGGCCATGGCCCAGCGGTTGGAGATGATTCAGGCGATACTCTTCGATCTGCTCCGGCCCCGCGGCATTGTTCTGCGAACCGAGAAGAGCATGGCCAATTTGGAAGGCGCCAGCCTCGTCGAGGGACACTACTGGGGCCAGTTGCCGGACGCGCCGATCGACATTGTCGAAAGCGGCGTGCGGCTGCAAATCGATCTTTCTGGCGGACAGAAGACGGGCTTCTACCTCGACCAGCGGGAGAACCGCCGGGCTGCTGCTGCCTACCTCCGCGGCCGGCGCGTGCTCGACATGTTTTGCTACACGGGGGGCTTCTCACTGGCCGCCGCAAAGCTCGGTGGGGCCAAGGAGACGCTTGGCATCGACGGCAGCAAACGGGCCATCGCCCAGGCCCGCATCAATGCCGAACTCAATGGCCTGCCGCAATGCCAGTTCGATGTCGCCGACGGCTTCAAGACGCTCGACGCGCTGGCCGAACAAGGCGAGAAGTTCGATTCCGTGGTGCTCGACCCACCGAAATTCGCCCGCAACCGCAGCGGCATATCGCAGGCGTTAATGGCCTATCACCGGATCAACCGAGCGGCAGTCGAGTGCCTCGCGCCCGGTGGGATCCTGGTCACGTGCAGTTGTTCGGGCAGCGTGCCGCGCGAGGATTTTTTGCTGATGCTCTCTGGCGTCGCGCAGAAGTCGAAGCGGGATATGCAAATCCTGGAGTGCCGCGGGGCAGCGCCCGATCATCCGGTCTCGGCGACGTGCCTGGAGACGGAGTATCTCAAGTGCGTCATTGCGCGGGTGGCGTAGTGTCGCGCGATCGAAGCACCTGGCGGCCGATTAGCGCTTGGAGAACTGCGTTCCTCGGCGTGCGCCGCGGAGACCGTAGTGCTTGCGTTCCTTCATCCGCGAATCGCGGGTGAGGAAGCCGCCGCCGCGCATGGCAGGGAACGACTCGCCGTCGTGGGCGCACAGGGCACGGGCGATACCCATTTTCACAGCCGCTGCCTGCCCGTGGGGGCCGCCGCCGGTGACGCGGACGAACACGTCCACATCCTGCCGGTGGTTGGTCGTCTCAAGGGCGTCGAGCACGATCGACTGATGCTGGACGATGGGGAAGTACTGCGTGAACTCGCGGTCGTTGATGATGATCTTGCCGCTGCCGGGACGGAGCCGTACGCGAGCGATCGCCTTTTTCCGCCGGCCGGTTCCAAGGCAATCGCCGCTAATCGTGTCTTTTTTGGTAGCAACCATTTTTTGTGTGCGGGATGCGGATTGCAGAATGCGGAGTTAGCTAACTCCCAGCTCTTTGGGCTCCGGCTGTTGCGCTTGGTGCGGATGCTCGCTGCCGCTGTAGATCTTTAATCGGGCCAGCATCTTTGTGGCCAACTTGTTCTTGGGGAGCATGCGGCGGACGGCATCGCGGAGGATCCGGTCGGGATGCCGCGACAGGCGGCGATCGGCCACTTCGATGCGGCGGCGGGTGTAGCCGGTAAACCAGTCGTATTCCTTCTGGCCCCACTTCTTGCCCGTGAAGTGGACCTTCTCGGCATTGATCACAACCACGACGTCCCCGCAGAGGACGTGGGGCGTGTAAGTCGGGCGGTGCTTGCCCATCAGGATCATCGCGATGTCGCTGGCCAGTCGGCCGACGATCTTGCCTTCAGCGTCCACGACCCACCATTTTTCGGCGGCCTGTCCGGGTTTTAGCAGCGTTGTCTTCGTGCCGGGCACGGTGCATACTCCCACAAACGGCTGCCAAGGCAGCCCTGGAACGAATCGCCCAGTTTACAGGCGGGTGAGGGAGGGGACAAGGGGCAGGCCGACGTCCCGTTACGCCGCGCGCTTGGCTCGCCAGTAGCCCGGCGAAAGGAATCGCAAGACGCTTTTTCGTCGCGGCTGATCGAAGAGCAATTCATCGCCATCCCAGTTGAGTGACGCGATGTCGCCGCGGAAGGAATGCGCCCATTTCATCCGCGGATGCTCGGGGAAAAAGCGGCTGACCAGCTCGATGTCACCGCGGTCGAAGTGCAGTTTGTCATAAGGCACGTCCGCCGCAACTTTCGGCACCAGCACGCTAATGTTGTAGCCATAGTGCTTGACCCGCGCCCGCCGGCAGTCGAAACCGGCGAGGATCAGGTTGTAAAGCAAGAGACCCGCGTTCCACAGCGTGACGTGGCCGCCGACGATGTTGTGCTTCAGCGGCGGCACGGTGACGGCCAGAATGCCGCCGGGCTTCAAATCGCGGAAGACTTTCGTCAGAAACTGGTTGACGTTGATCTGATGCTCCACCACGTGGGACAGCCACAGGCAGTCGAACTGCTGGTTGAATTCGTGGTGCAGATAGTTGGCGACGATCACATCGTCGCACATTTTGACGAAATCGATGCCAGTGACTTCTTTGCCGGCCTGGCGAAGGATGGCCGAATGGCGTCCGGGACCGCAGCCGACGTCGAGGACGGTGCGAAATTCGAAGGCGGCCAACAGCTTTTCGAGCGCCTCGTGGGCCTTGAGCGGATCAGCGGCAGGTTTCTTGCGCGACATGGCATCCTTGCCTTGAAAGTGAGTGGCCGGCGGCGGTTTGCGCGGACAGTACTGCCGCCAGCAAGCGCCAGCAAGAGCAGTTCATCGTGCTAGCACGAGAAGGGCACTCGCGCAGCGAGTGCCCACGATTGTTCAGCGAACCGCATCCGGTCACGGCTTGGGCGGCGTGATCTCGACAGCCGTGTACGGATGCAGGACCATTGCATACACCTTGCCCGCCTTCGTCTCGCACACGCCCATCGTCACGTACCGCGTGGTCGTCGTACCATCGGCCAGCTTCGCAAAGCCGCCATGGAACGGCAAGTCTTTGCCGTCGGCCCCCTTGAACTGGGTGAAATCGGGATTCGTGACCGAGACCGGCCCCAAATCGACTGGCTCTTTGTCGCCGGGATGATAGCGAACCAAATGGTGTAGGTTGCTGATCCCTTCCAGGCCGTTTTCCTCTTCCGTGATTGAGCACCAGACGTCGCCGCGAGGGCCGACGCTCATCGCCCGGCAGTCCGTCCCTTTCGCTCCAGGAATGAGCGTGCCGACCGTGCGGCCGGGGATGGTATTCCCCTCGGCGGTAAGGTCGTAGGCGATCAGATGATTGGCGTCCATCGGCACGCAGTACAGCGTCTTGCCGTCGGGCGACATGTCCCAGTTGAGTGGATCGGGCTTTTCCAGCGCCACGCGCGAGGCGTCGGTCGGCGGCTTGCCGTCGATAGTCTGATTGAGCCGCTCCAGTTTGTCGGTGGACGGATCGTAGCGGGCGATCTGACCGCCGAGGATCGGATGATAGGCCCGCCCTTTGTAATCGATCACGATGAAGCCGTAGTAGTGATTCGTGTCGAGTAGCTCGCGGTACTTCTTCGTCTTCAGGTCGAGAATGAGAAAGACGGCATTTTCCAGCGGGCCGGGCCGATGGTCCGAGCAGGTCGAGATGTAGGCAATGCCGCGGGCCTCGTCGGGCATGATCGAGTTGATGCCGTGGTGCGGCACGGGAATCGGAAACACCTCAGTAGTGCCGGTGGCCGGGTCGTAGGCCATCGGATAGCCGCCGGGATAGTCCTCTCGCTTCTCCTTTTCATTGGGATAGCCCTGCTTGGTGCCGAAGTAGATCTTGCCGGTGAGCTTGCCGGTGTTGTTCCGAGTGTGGATCTTCGACTGAGCGCCGAAGCCCTTGAGGTCGATGCCGATCGCCTTATGGGCATCGACGACAATCTTCATCCCCTGGTTAGGCCCGGACGCATTGGCCGGATCAAACTCGACGAGCCAGGAGTTGACGGCATTGGCGTGGGTGCCGATGTAGAGCCGGCCGTTGTGCCCCTCGATGATGGCGAAATAACCCTCGCCTTCGGTGGCCGTTTCTTTGGGAACGCAGTAGGCCTTGGCCGGAAGCCAGGTGCGCTTGGGCACACCTTGGCCGGCGGCTGGCGACAACCAGACCGCGAACTGGCAGGCAGCGACAAGGAGCGTAGAACAAAGCGCGAATCGTTTGCACATGGGATCGTCTCCGTGCCGCAGCGCGGCGGAAAACAGTTCGCACGCATCGCAAGCCAACAGCAGCCAGCCATGCGCCCCCTTCCCACGACGTGGCTATCTTCGCCGCTGGCTATTCGAGTTGCAAGCGCTTGCTATTTCAGACAGATTGTCTACAGTGACGTGAGGGGAAACTCTTTCCCGCAGAGGTGCGTCATGGTGCGCCACGTGACTTTCGCCTTGTGTCTATGTGTGGCAGTCGTTGCCTGCGGACAGGAAGCGCCAGCCAAATCGGCCAAGGACGAGGCGGCCAGACGCCGCCTGGAGCTGATGCTCTCGGCGCTGGCCGATTGCCAAATCTCTTCCCCGGAAATCGCGATCGAGTCGGCGCTGAAAACTGGCAAGACGCCGCTGTTGCGTTACGACGATCCGACGCGCGGCCTGGGAGAGAAAAGCGATGGGCTGCAGGATGCCAGCGTCTGGCGCTTGGGCGAAACGGGCCGCCCGACGGCTCTCATCACGCTGGAGATCTATCGCAATGGACCCAAAAAGGCGATTCTCAGCTACGAATTCCTGTCGCTGACGCCGTCGCCGCTGGAGCTGAAGTCGCCGCGCGGTCCGCTGTGGACGCCGACCAGCACCGACCTAAGAATGGCGCCGCTCGACAAAGCGCCGTCGCCAGCCGACACGCCGCGCGGGCGACTGGTCCAGATGCGTCAATTGGCGCGGCGGTTCACGGTACAAGAAACGCTTCCTCCCGGCGACAACAAAATCGAATGCCGATTGCTCGCGCAGCCGATCGATCGCTATGACGGCGGACAGGAAAAAGTCCTGGATGGTGCGATCTTTGCATTTGCCAACGGGACGAATCCAGAAGTGGCACTGCTGCTGGAATGCACCGAGCGCGAATGGTTCTTTGGCCTGGCGAGACTTTCCTCCGCGGCACTCCAGGCGAACCTCGACGGCCAGTCATGCTTCGAGGCCGCCAGGGTCACCCTGTCCGGCGCCAAGGACTCCTACGCGGGGATGGGATATTCCATCGATTGGCAGGATTGAGACCAGCCGCAGCTAAAGTCATAAGACTTAGGGTCGAAGCTGGTCCGATTTCTAACGAGTTCGGCCACGGGCGTTACGGCGGCTCAATTATTTGGTCGGTCGGCAGATTCAGCCGGCCGATCTCGCAGAGCATGTGGACGAACTGGTATTGCAGCTCCATCGCGGCACCGCAGCGGATGGGGATCCGCGTGCCGTTCTTGTGAACGATATCGATTGCCCCCGCCTGCGGACTGGCCGGCAGCGCCGCCCCGGCCAGATGGCCATAGGGAATGGGAAACCGCCGCCCGTCGCCGAAGCACACGGCGAGTCCGCGGCTGGTGAACAAGATCACCTGGCTGTGCGGAATCGGATGCTGGTCGTGGTACATCGCCAGCACGTCGCGCGGAGCGATTCCGGCTGGCGCGTGCCGCACCAGGTAGAAAAAGACTCTGGGATCGATGCCGCGCTGCCGGAGGTGGAAGTAGGCAGGCAGTCCCATCAGGTTTTGCGGCGGTGGAAATTGCCGCGCCAGCAGCGGGGCCACGGGCCCAAACTCGGTCGGAGGCGGCGGCTGATGGCGATTGATCGCGCCAAACTGGTCGAACATTTGCACGAGGCATTGTCCCAGCGCCGGATCGGGAGGATGCGCAAGTCGCTGGTGACCATATGCCAGGTACACATGGATTTCTCCATGGTCCTTCGGCGCGGCGCCGATGACGTCCCTGAGCCAAAAGTAACCTCCCTCAGGCGGCTCCAATCCCGGCACATGGAAGTGGCAGAACTCGGTCGTCAGCAGAAAGCCCTTTCCCCGCCCCATAACCGCCAGGTCGATCAACAGCACCACCTGCTCTGCAAGCACATTCCGCGCGAAGTCGGACAAGCGAGCATGAAGCGGCGCCGGAGGAATACCTGTCCGTCGTAAATGAACGCATGGTTCAGGTACCACGGCATAGTTTACGACCCGCTCAAACTCTTCGGCGAAGTGAACCACCGGTGCCGCGGGGGCCGTTTTCGGCGCGCGAGGCGGCGCCGGCGCGGCGGGTGGGGCGATCGATTGCCGCGGCTTGGGAGGCGGCGGCATCGCCAGCGGCGCGGCGCCAGCGGCAGGGGCCTGCGGCTGTGCTGCGTTCAGCGGCACCAGCGGATCACCGCAGACGTGGCACCGCTTGTGCCGGTATGCAGTTGCATCGGAAATGGAGACCTTCGTCTCGCAGGTTACGCAGATCAGGTCGACCGCCACGGCGCTCATCTCCGGCCGGTTCATTTCGCCGCTGCGACCGCCAATCGCTGATTGGCCGCCACGTCGCGCTTCTCAAGTTTGCCCGCGCTGTGCGGGAGGATGATTTCGAGGTCCACTTTGTCCGCCTTACCCAGCCCAAAGTGGGCGATCGCCTCCTGCCCGGAAGCATACCCATAGCCGACGGCAATCTCTTTGGTGGCCAGCAGAGCGTCGCTCTGGCCGAGCTTGCCGGCAGGATAAAGGCTAATGACCGCGCCGATGGCGTGGGGGTTGAGCGGTTTTCCCTCGCTGACGCTTCGGGTTAGTGTGACCTCCAGCCAATTCGCTGCGGGGGACTCATTCTTGAGTAGCAGCGAACGCGAGTTGACCCACCAGTTGGCCAAGAACAGATCGAGCCGGCCGTCACGGTCGTAGTCGCCGCTTGGTCCCGGGGCCATGTAGACGATCTTGTGCTCCTTCTGCATCCGGTCGAAAACTGCGCCCACGTCTCCGTCCTTCTTGTCCGCCTCGGTAGGAAAGTCGTTGACCGCCAGCGCAAATTCCCTGAATCGCGGCACGCCCCCGCTATTGCCTTCGTTGTGGAAGATGACCGGAAACGGAGTGCCGCTGACGTCGAACTTGACGATGCTGGTGTAGATGTCCATCCGGCCGTCGTTGTCGAAATCCTGGATCTCGACGTGCGGCGACTTCATCGGCAGTGGCACGAGGCCCGCCGCGGCCGTCACGTCTTCAAACCGCGGCAATCCGCCGCTCACGCCGCGGTTGAGATACAGCCGCACGGGAATTCCGCCGGTGAACCATGGCCGGTCGCAATGCGAGCCGATGAGCACGTCGGCCAGCCCGTCTCCATTCACGTCGCCGATGCAAACGCCGCAGGCCGTATCATCGGGCGTGTCTTTATATTCCCACTCGAAGTTGCCGTTGGCTTTGGGCAGCTCAGCGAATTTGCCGCCAGGCTGACCGAGGAAGAGTTTATTGCCGAGGTGGCGACCGCCGAATAGGACATCCGGCAGCGTGTCGTTGTTCACATCGCCGGCCGCCACGCCAAAGCCGGTGACGCGGTCGGGCAGGCCGGCGGCCGCGGTCGCATCCTCGAAGACCAGATTTCCCTTGTTGCGATACAAGCGCGAGCGGCTAGTGCCTCCCTGAAAAAAGCACTCTCCGACAAGGAGGTCGAGCAGCCCATCGCCGTCGTAGTCAAGGACGCAGGCGCTGCGGCAGGCGTAGCCACGTGCGCATGTGTTTGACGCCGCCGACACGTCGGTGAACTTGCCGCCGCCGTCGTTGCGAAACAAGTGATTGGGCTCCTGGAAGTGGGGCTGGCCGGCAAATTCGATGGCGTGATTGGTCGTGTACAGGTCGAGGTCGCCGTCGTTATCCAAGTCGGCGAAGATCGCCCCGTTTGCGCGGCCCAGCACGCGGAGCTGCGGCTGGTCGTCGAGGATGAATTTTCCCTTCTGGTTGCGGAAGAAAAGGTTGGTCTTGCTGTCGTAGGGATAGCCGCCGAACGTGCCGACGTAGAGATCGGGCCAGCCGTCCCCGTCTGCGTCCCCCCAGCCGACGCCATGTCCGGCAATCTTGGCGACGTGCGGAAAGAGTCCTGCCTCGTCGCCTGCGTCACGGAAGGCGAACGGGTTTTGGGCCAGGGCGACCGACGCCAATGCACCAACGGCAATTGCCAGCAACGATACGCGCGAATTCATGATGCCGACTCCTTGTGAAAAAATCCCACCTCGCGGCGAAATGCCGGCATCGACCCCCAACAAGCGACAGAATAGCCGCTGGTGCCGGGGTGTCAAATTCTGGCCGCATATGCGTCGGCTTTCGCTCTAGGAAAGTACGTGCTTTCGCGGAGCGAAAGCCAACAATTGCTTGGCGCGGCGGACTGTGGCGGGGACGATGCGTCCATGTTCGTCTCCCAGCCCACGAGTGACTCGACAATCCTGACTCGGCTGGAGGCTCTTGGCCCTTACGAGTTTCACCGGGCGTCGTTCTTTTGGCGATGGACCGGAATGCCGAGCGAAATCGAATGGACCGCGCCGGCCGGGTTTAAAAACGACCTGGCGCCGATTCAGGTCGCCCTGTGGTTTACTTCCGGAAAGGCGGCCGCCGACGGCGATCTGCGGGGATTGCTCGAATTGGTCGATAAGTTTCGCGCGGGCCTGGCAGAGCACCTCGCCGACCTCAAGCATTATCTCGTGGATTGCTTCCGCGAGTGCTACGAGGACCAGCTCGAGGAGTTTGACCGCCGGCGATTGGCGGATTCTCGCGGCACGATCGAAGACGCGAAAATCCTTCGCGACGTGCAATCGATTCACCTGCGCTGGGATGCGACCGGTAAGGCGATCGTCCGCACGGCCTGGATTGCCGTCGGCTGGGATGAAGAGCACGGCATCGACGTGGAATGGGACGAGGCGGGCCAGATCACGCGGCCGTGGCGGAATTTGAATTCGCCCCCGTGACTCACTTGATGCTAGGATGAAGTCGGCCAGGGGACGGAGCGAAAAAATGATCCGAGCGATCTCACTTGTCGCGCTTCTGCTCGCGGCATTCGGCGGACGTTTTTGTCAAGCGCAGTCCGATGAAACCCCCTCACCTTGGGTCGTCGCGCCACGGCGCGAGGGACCGCTGACCGCCAAGGACCGGCGGGCCCGCGACGCATTTCTCAAGCTCATCGACAAGTCGCAGGACGAGAAGTATCGAAAGGAATTTGAAGTCGTGGTCTCCGACAAGCCAACCGGCCTGGGGGAAGAATACGATGTTCTGCTCTACGGAAGGTTCCTTGACTGGGATGGCGCGCGGATCGAGGTCGCCGTCCGCGGGGACAAGGCCACTGCCGAAATGGTGACCATGGAGGGTATTTTTCGGGGCGCGCTCCCGGCCGAACCGATCGATGCTTTCGTCCGCCAGTTGATCTATGCCTATCACGCGCGGGAGCTTTCACGCGACGATCCGTCACGCAGTGTGGACCGCTGGGTATATGCCACTCACACCGCGGCAGAAGGTTTCGTCATCGTCTCTCGTACAAAGATCTTGCCGTTGCATCTCCGCACCGAGCCAGAGAATCTGATCGCAATCGACATCAATGCCTCGACCGGTGGCATTCGCCGTTTTGCTGAAACGCGGTTAGCTCGCGTCCTACATGCCACGGCGCGCGAAAAACTGGTTGCAATTGACAGGGGACAACAGGACAGCGAAGTCGTCGCACGTCTGGCAAAGATCGATCCTTCGCCGATCAAGGCAAAGTACGGCGACGAAATGCTTGCGCTAGACGACTCGTCGCGCGACGACCTGGCCTCGGTGGAAGCCATGCTCTATTCGCAACTGGCGGTTGAGCTGTGCCTCAAGGAAGCGCTGCCGGAACTGCGGCGGCTCAAGCTTGCCGAGCCGCTGGCGATGCTGACCATCGCCACGGCGGATGATCCCACGTCGCTGCTGAAGGAGGCGATCACCGACGAGGAAGGCCGTCTGTCCGGCTGGGCGCTCGATTTTGCGGTAAAGCCCCCTAAGCCCGCTCATATCCAGATGCTCGTTGAAGTCCTGCCGCAGCTTACGAGCCCATTTCGCGTGGAACAGGTGCTCGGTCGTTTTCGCGAACTTGAGCTCACGCCGCAGCAGCAGGAGACGATCGCACGTCTCTTCAGTGACCGCAAGGACTTGATCAGTCGGGTCGTTATCGCCGATTACTTGCTGGACAAATACGGCGACGACCGCTACTACGATTTTCTCCACAAGCTGGCGGCCGAATCCCGCCCCCAGGAAAAGTACGAGCTTGGCGATCCGGTGAGCTACGCGCTGAGGTCGGTCCTCTGGTACTCGGCCGAAACCGGCAAGCGTCGCAGCGACTCTGCCGCACTCGCGCGGGCCTGGCTGGCCCAAATCCCCATGATGTGGCGGGCCGATGGCCCGCCGCTGCGCACGCTCGTCGCGTGCCTCGGTCGGCTCGGCAGTCGCGACGATCTGCCGCTCCTCGAAAAATTCTGTGATCACGCGGACTCATCGCTCGTCGTCGACGCGGTGGAAGCGGTGGCGCGCATCGACATCGATGCCGGGCTGCGTCACGCGCGACGGCGAATCGACCGGTTTGTTGCCGACAAGGACGGCTCGGCATCGTTCCGCTGGGATGTCTGGCCTTACTTTGGCCTCATCTTCTCGCGGCGCGACGTGGCCGCCACCGAGCCGCTGGAGAAAGCCCTGGCGAAGCTCGCAGCGGGTAAAGTCGCACGAGCCAGGCCGATCACGAGCTCCGAGGAATTGAACTGGGGCATGTACCAGGGTGCTCCGCCGGGTAGCGATTGGATTGGCGAAACGCGGCTGCTCTTGGAATACCTCAATGCGGATGGTATCGAGAAGCGCGTGGCCGCCGCACTGGCGTATGCCAAGGACCGCAAGGTCGAGCCCCAAGTTCTTCGCGACGTGGCGAAGCAACTTGTTGCCGACGGGGCCGACCCGGAGACATGTCGTCCCCTCACGGATCAGGCGGAAAAGGCAGCGGAACAAGAGGGGCGTTAATGCTATTGGCAGTCTGCGGTTGAAATTCCGGTAAACGCGATAAGTGCCACCGGAATGCTTCGATGCAACTTCACCGACCCGCGGCAAGCGACATTGCCAGACTGCTCGCGCGGCAACAGGGGGACGCGTACTCTTATGCCGATGTTGGCGCGACAGCAGGAGAATTTCCTTCCGGCTACGACCACGACCGCGAGCGCGTGCTGCTCGGCGGCGGCGACGCAGTTTGGGTCGCGGCCTGCGAGGCGCTGCGCCA
>DASRJP010000108.1:0-3837 GCA_035649415.1 Pirellulaceae bacterium
GGCCAAAAGGGGCGGCCCGCCGCGCGACCTCCTGCGCACTGGCGCCAAAGCCGATGAGCCCCAGCGTCCGCCCGGCTATGCGATGGACCTCCGGATGATGCCTGGCCTTCCAGTTCCCCTGCCGCATGGCGTCCATCATGAACGGCAGTCGGCGGGCGAAGGCCAGCAGCAGCGCCAACGTGTGCTCGGCTTGTTCGTTTTGACAGAAGTCCGGGACATTCGCCACGACGATCCCATTTCGCGTCGCCGCCGCCACATCGATCTTGTCGGTTCCCGCCCCAAGGCGCGAAATCACTCGGCACTTCGCGAGCCGGTCGATCACTTCCGCCGGCACGCGCGACGAAACGACCAGCAGCGCATCGCAGTCCGTAGCCGCGGCGAGAGCCTCCTCCGGCTGCTGGCCTTCAATCTCGATCAACGCTGCGCCGGCCCGCGCCAATTCCCGGGCTTCCACCGGCTCGGTGGGATACGTGATCGCGTTGAGGCGGACGGCGCGGAACATCAGAGACCAGGCAGCGGCATTAATGCGCCAGGGCTGGCAAAATCACATCGTCCCGCGTGGCCGATAGACGCCGGCTTACGACCGCTCCCCCTTCTTTTCCTGCGCGTGCGATCCGGGGACGTTTTCCTCCCCGCTGCCGGCGTGCTTCGCCTCGGGGATATGGGCCGCCGCGTCCGTTCCCGCGATGGCAAACGAGACCGCGGTCACCTCGTCCTTGGGCCGGTCGTACGGAACGTCCTCGAACGTGGCGTGCTCGTTGATCAGGTCGATCACCTTCCGCTCCACGATCTGGTTGCGGAGCGTGTCGATCGAACCTCGCTTCTCCAGCTTGGCCCGCACCTTTCGCGGCGACTCGTCCATCTGCTCGGCAATCAACTCGATCTCGGCGTCGTAGTCCTCGGGCGCTGCGTCGATCTTCTCCTCCTCGGCAATCCGCTCGAGGATGAAATGCTCCTTCAACGACAGGGCCGTGTACTTCATGATGTTCTGTTTTAGTTCGTTGGCCCGGGCGTTGATCTGATCGGGCGTGAAACCGCTGGCCTGAAGCTCCATCACGTACCGCTCCAGCTCGCGGCGGGCTTGCCGTTTGAGCAGCTCGCGGGGAAGTTCCCAGTCGGCCGCGACGGTGAGCAGCCCCGTGATCTGCTGCCGCACCATCCGCTGCTGCTGGTACTTGAGCTGCCGCTCGAGTTCCTTGCGGACTTCCTCGCGCAGCTCGACTTCGTCGCGGAAGCCACCGATGCGGTCCAGGAAACCGTCGTCGAGTTCCGGCAGCTTGCGGTGCTTGACTTCGATAATCTGGAATGACGCGGTCACATCTTTGCCGCGGAGCGAGTCGTTCTCCGCATCCTCGGATAGCTTGATCTTGGCCTCGACGATGTCGCCCGCCTTTTTGCCCGTCACAAGCTTGTCGAAGCCGGCCAGCTTGCCGTCGGAGAAACTGAGCGTGGGCCGGACCTCGACCACCTCCTCTGGGAGCGTCGAGACGACGGCGTCGCCATCGCGGAAGGTGGCCGTGAGCTTCACGAACTCTCCTTCCTGGCCTTCGACCGGCCCGTCGTGGCTCACCAGCGTGCTGTACTTGGCCAGGAGCTGCCGCAAGTGGGCTTCCACCTCGGCGTCGTTATATTCATGCACGGCCCGGCGGAGCTTGAGGCCTTTCCACTGGGGCATATCGAACTCCGGGCGGACCTCGATATCGAACTCGAAGACTAGCGGGCCGTCGTCGGGAATCTCGACGGCGTCAAAATCGAAATCGGGCTCGCTGATGGCCGAGAACTCGTGCTCGTCGCTGATCTGCGTCAGGCTGTCCATGAGCAGCTTCCCCTTGACCTGCTCGTGGACTTGCTCCTTGAACTGCTTTTCCACGAGCTTTCGCGGCGCGCGGCCCGGCCGGAAGCCGGGGAGCTCGGCCTTGGGGGACAGCTCGTCAAACTGCTCGGAGACGTAGCGCTCCACGTCTGGTCGGGCGATGGTCACCGTCACGTGCCGCTGGCAGGCGGAGGGCTTGTCGATCTTCACCTCCAGCGTCAGCTTCGGCTTTTCCTTGGTTTCGCCCTCGGCGGTGACTTCCGGATTGTCGGCGGTTTCGGTGGTGGCCATGGGTTCTTAGAACCGAAATGGTTCCGTTCCTTGACGAGTTTTTGCAATTCGCTCGAGGTCCAAGTCTGACCTGCATCGGCAGTCAGACAATCAGCAAACAACAATGACCAATGACCAAATCCCAATGACCAATGCGGCAGAATTGATGCCGAAACTGTCGTCGCATTGGTTATTGGTGCTTGGTCATTGGCCATTCGCCGCACCAGAGCGGGTGATGGGACTCGAACCCACGACAGCCACCTTGGCAAGGTGGCGCTCTACCAACTGAGCTACACCCGCAAACCAGCCGTTAAATATCGGCGATTTGACATAAGCTGTAAAGCCGCCGTCCAAAAGGCCGTGCTGGCCTGGAGTTAGGGATTGTATGGCGCATGCAAGTCCGACAATCGTGACGCGGCAAAAGTTCGCCTCTAGCGCCGCTCCAGCAGCTCGGCAATGTGCAGAACTTCGACATGCTTTCCCTCCCGGTGGAGGCGGCCGCCGATGTTCATCAGGCACCCTGCGTCGGTCGAGACGACGCAGTCGGCTCCGCTGGCCAGGATGCAGCGCATCTTGTCGTCCACCAGGTTGCCCGAGATTTGTGGATAGCGGATGGCGAACGACCCGCCAAAGCCACAGCACTGGTCCTGGCGGGCCAGCGGCACATATTCGGCCCCCTGCACGTGGCGGATGAGAGTTTCGACCTCCGACGACTGGCCAAGCATTCGCAGGTGGCAGGCATAGTGGTAGGCAACCTTGCCCGCGTATTTCGCGCCGACGTCCGTGACGTTCAGGCGGTTGACCAGGAAGTCGGAGAACTCGAACGTCCGCCGGGCCAGGTCCAGCGCTCGCTGGCGCCACTCGTCCTCGCGCTCTAGCAGGTGCGGATATTCCACCTTCACCATCGCGGCACACGATCCTGACGGCACGATCACCGGATCATCGCCGGCAAACACGCGGATCGTGTGTTTGGCCTGCTCGGCCGCCAGCTCGGCAAAGCCGCTGTTGAACATCGGCTGGCCGCAGCAGGTCTGGTCCTGCGGAAAATCGATCGTGTGCCCCAGGCGCCGGAGGATGCGCACGACGGCCTTCCCCGCCTCGGGACGGATGCAGTCCCCCAGGCAGGTGATCATCAGGGAGAGTTTCACGAGTTGCTGTCGCGGAAGGGGCGATGGCTGTGGCGGCGGAAATGGCGATTTTAGTAGGCTGACCGACGCACGAGTAGCGGCCTGGGATCAGCGATAGTCGCTATTGCCGACGTCCCAGTGGTAAATCGTGGGCCGCTCTTTGCGGCGTTTGCGAGCCGCATCGAGCACGGCATGGATCGGCAGCGGCTTGTCGAACGTCTCGCTCCCTAGCGCGCGGAGCACATAGCCTTCGGCCTCGAGCAGGTCAAACCGGTGTACTTCGATCGCTCCCGAGCCTTGCGAATCGATGATGTTGGCATCGCCCCCCTCATCGATCAGCTTGACCGCGTTACCAATCGCCTCGCCGAGCGAATCGTACAGCCGCTCCGTGGTGCCGGTCTTTCGGTTTTGGACGATGTAGCGGAGCATTGCTCACACCCGATCCGCCAGATTCCCGTTGGCATCAAACTGCATCGGCCGCGGCTCGCACAGGATTTTCAAATCCTTCCGTTCACGGGCTTCGCTCAGATACGCAGCCGAGCATTCGACCTCGACCACTTCGAGCGTGTTGTGAATCCACATCAGTTTCGCATCCGGCGGCTCGGTGAGGCCGATCGTGGGGAAGGC
>DASRJP010000109.1:0-6541 GCA_035649415.1 Pirellulaceae bacterium
CACCGTCCTGGGCAAGCCGACGAAAGCCGGGCCGACGCTGTGGATGGACGGCAGCGTACGGTGACGAGTGCCGCGGGGCGCCGAAACGCGGCCGCGGGACAATCGGCGCACCTTAGCTGGGCGCTTTCGCCGTGCCAAAGGCAGGCCCACGAAGGCTAATTCCTTCAGTCAAATCGCCGCTTCGGTATTTTGGAGGTGAAAGCCTGCGGCCGCTTTGTCTGGCGACGGGTGGCGATGCAGCTCGATGAGTATTGGCTGACTACCCGTTCTTAGTGCCTGGAGACGTGCGCTGCCGGCCACCGTGGCCGGGTTCCTCGATCGCTCGCGGCCTGCCGGCGAAAGAGCTGGCGGTCCCAGGAGGGGAGGACGAGCGCCGAAACTCAGAATGGCCCCTTTTCCGCTCCCCCTTTTCCGCTCCCCAGAATGGCCCCTTTTCCGCTCCCCCTTTTCCGCTCGCGCTGAAGTAGTAAACGCCGAGGAGCCGTAGAGTTTAGTGTGGGGAGTAACCACGCGTGCGTGCCGATGGCCGCAACCTGATGCAACTCGAGGAGTGGCGACTCGCAAGATAGCTGTTTTGGAGACAGTGCGATGAATGACAGTGAATGGAGTACAAGCCGCGATCCGCGGTTGATGCTTCTGAAGTTCGCAGACAATCCGGATCGCCCGGAATTGCGCCTCTTTGGCTGCGCCTGTTGTCGTAGAATCTGGAATCTTGTGACGGATGAAACACTCCGTCGCTCCGTAGAGGTAAGAGAGCAGTTCGAAAGAGGACTTGCATCGGCAACGGAAATTGAGGAGGCCGAATTGGGCGCAAGGTATGCTCGCCGGGAGGTTCGGGGTTCGATTGACCCCTCTAACGTGGACGAAGAATCGCCGGAATCAGCCGTTGCTTGGGCTGCTGGAGCTGCGTCAAATGCTACTCACGGCAATTACCGGGCAGCTTCCGAATTGGCAGCGAGAGCACATGCATGCGCCGCAGGTGGTGATTGGCAAAGGAATTACGACGCTGAGAGAGCGGCGCAGGCTGCGTTGTTACGCTCCATGGTCCGCCCCCCAGTGGAATGAATAATTGCGGGATGCGTTTCACCCTATGTTACCTTCGCCGGCACCGGCAGGTCGTTCTCCTGCCTTGGTGCGGCCGGAGCCGGCGGTAGTGTGCGACGACAGCGGCAGCTCGCTGATTGCGGTGTGCGCAATCCCCAACAACCGCCACGCCTCACGGTTCCCATCATCCTCCGATGGGCCGACGCCAATTATGCCAGCAACGGAAAGCGGCCCACAGGAAAGTCCGGCCCGGTGGCCGGGACCGCGGGTGAGACTTGGCTTGCCATCGACAAGGCTCTGCTCGCTGGTCGCCGCGGCCTCCCTGGCGGATCGTCGTTGAATGATAAGCGGCCACACTGGCCAGTCCGACGTTGATCCGAGCCGTGAAGAAAGATTGGGAAGCAGGAGGCATGGCAGGTGTGTTGCGAATGCACGAGCAGCCGGTCGCGATAGCCTCGTGGCTGATCGCCGTGGTCGGCTGGCTGCTCTGGAAGACGCCGCGGGACTTTGGCTTCTTCCGCACCCGCTGGTCGTGTGCCTTGCTGGCGCTGGTATTGTGGGAGCAGGAACACATTCGCCTCAGCCGAAACTCAGAATGGCTCCTTTCCCACTCCCATCCTGCCCAGGACAGCTTCCGATATGTACGGTGCATGCCATTCTTTCAGCGCTTGCGATCCGTTCGCTCTCGAAGAAACATTTCTACCGCTCGTTCATCCACGAGGTGCGCCATATACTCCTCTCCGTCGTACTCCACGGTCACGGCACTCGTGCCAATAAAAGTCAAGCGAAACAAGTAGCCATGCGTTGTGCTGGCGTATATGACACTTATCCGCATGTCCGAGCTATAAACTTCATGCTGATCACGAATGACCAGCGGACCACGCAGTTTAATTGCCTTCAATATCGCAATACCTTTTTCGGGATCGGGCAAGTTGAAACGTGCCGGAGGGAGGCCATGGCCGGCGTAACTTAGTTCAACCCAATCCGCAGAACCAGCCTTCGCAACTAGATCATCGACCGTGAAGCCGGCGCGGCGCGACGTGCATCCCAGGCCATAGAGAACTCCCAGCAGCAGTAGCCAGATATAAACCGTCCCTAGACGCCTTGCAGTCATATTCCCGCCCTCCTCAGCCACACTGAACCCTCTACTGCGGGCCGGTGGTGCTGTCCGTATCCATTTGGCGGAAGCGGAAATCGGTCATCCACCATCCAGGAGCCGCAAGCGGCATTTTGACAGGACCAGGCCCCTGCGGCAAACGTCGTGTCCCGAGAGTCCGCCCCAGGTAACACGCCGGGAATTGTTTGGCACCGAAGGTTTGTTGCAGTCTGAACAACCTCCGACTCACCCGACTCATCTTGGAGCACGCGACTCGCGCTCAAGGGCAATCCGGCGTCCCTAGCCCGGCGCAGCAAAACGGCCCGGAGATAACTCCGGGCCGCAAATTGGTTTTCAAATTTGGGGCTGGCCGGCTTAGCGTCCGCTCGTGCCGCCGCCCGAACCGCCACCGCCGCCGCCCGAACCGCCGCCGCCTGAACCACCACCACCGCCTCCGCCGCCGCCACCGCCGCCCAACCGTGGTGACGGGGTCGTCTTGTTGAAGGCGTTGTTGATATTGGCGTAGTATTCGCCCGAGCCGCCGGTCACATCGACGTCAGTCAACAGGATCTGCGGGACGGGGCCTTCCGGCAGGATCTTGGCCACCGCGGCCTGCACCGATTCCACGCGCTTGGCGGTCACGTCAGGCGTCTGGCCTACCATGACGAACACCGTCCGCCGGTGGACCGGGCTCTCCGTCACGATATGCCGCAGCTTGATCTCGCCCGCCCCGTTGAGCACGTTGGTCTCTTCGTCGAAGAACCACTTGCCCATGGTGTTTTCCAGCCGCCAGCCATTGTTGACCATCAGGCGGAAGTACTCGCGGGTGATCTGCCGGTCGGCACTCACAAAGGGCTCCGGCCAGGCGTTATTGCGGTGGAAATCGACTCCCACCCGGTGCCAGAACTCATGCCAGTCGGCATTGGCGCTGGCGGTCAGAAGCAGGGCGGCGCCGAAGCCGCTTACGATGAGCATGCGTCGCATCAGAATCCCTCCCGATTTAAGGCCGTCCACTGGGTTTTAGCGCGCGGCGGGTTTTTGACTTGGTCGCCGAGCCGAGGCGAAGCGACGTATCGACCATCGGCCGGCGGGGGTGACTCACTGGCGGGGTGCGGCGAAGCAGCGCGCGTCGGGCCCCACCACCCCCGTTTTGGAAAGCGGGCACCGTCGCGCAAGACTCCCCTGTGCTCTAGTGGTCATCGGACGGCCAGCCGCCTTGGCTGAATTCCGGCCCGACTTTGACGGCAAGATTTCCGCGACCTGCCTGGAAGTGGCTGGTCGCGATAGCAGTCAGAGAGCGTCCCGGCCCTGGACGACTCATTTTGCCGCTTGCGAGCGGCCAAAGTGGCGTCCGGGTTTAACCGGGAAGCAGTCGTCCAACCGGATCAATAGTAGTAATAGACCCGGCTGCCGAAGTACGGTGTGCCGTAGTAGTACGGGTAGCCGTACGTGGAGGAATAGGGATACCCGCCGTAATAGTACGGGCGATAGCTGTAGTACGGGCTATAGCCGTAGTAGTACGGCCTGTAGCCGTAGCCGCCGTAGTAACGGGCCACCGGTGCGCGGTAGTAACCCCACGGACGGGCGTCCGCGGTGCCAGTCCAGGTCAAGCCACTGACCAACAGCGCACACGTGGCGGCCAAAGTAAGCAGGATTTTCCTCATGGTTCTGCTCCTACTGAAAGCGAGGTAAAGTCTGCCCCGACACTACTGAGCCCCTAACTTTCTACGTGGCAAACAAGGGGCCGAGGTGGTTACCGCGCGCACTTCAGCAGGCCGAAAAACAAGAGTTTTGTCTCCGATTTGCGATTGACCAGATGCCGCTTCGGTGGGGTGCTAGCTGTTCGCACCGTCAAAGCGAGCCGCGACGATTTGTCGCCGCTTACTCGGCGTCCTCGGGCGGCTCGTACTCAAAGTCCTTCCACTTCATCGCCTGACGGAAGGGCTCGATGCGGAGCATGACTTCGCCGTTTTGAAAGAGGCGGACCGTGCCGCTGGACTGGCTGATGACCACGGCGATGGCGTGGGTCGATTTGCTGATCGCAGCGCCAGCCCAGTGCCGCGAGCCGAGCCCTTTGGAGAGGGTCAGATTGGCGTAGGGAGCATCGACGAGCTGGGCTGCTTTTTCGACGGTCCCATCAGGCGAGACGATGAATGCCCCGTCGAGGCCAGCGACTTCCTTGATGGCGTCGCGGACCCGCGGATCGAACAGGTCGCGTTCCGCGCGGGAATAGCCCTTCACGGGATCAAAGCCGGCCGGCTGGCAGTGGGCCAGGACCTTACGAGTGTCGCCGACGACGAACATCGTGCCAACGGGCTTGCCTTCGCGACCCTCACGGCCGATCTCGACCGCCAAGTCAACGACGGTCTTGAGCGTTTCCAGGGGTACGCTGGTTTCCAGTTGCCTCAGGTCGCGGGCGGTCAGCCGGCCGAGATGCTCATCGAGGCGGACAAAGCTGAGCGAGTCGATCGTATCCGCCTCGAAGCCGCTGTAGAGGACCACCACGCCGCCGCCGGGGGGCAGGATCTCACGGGCCACGCCGTTCAGCAGGGCCTGCGTCAGCTTCTCGATGACCGGGGCGTCCTCCATCCCAACGGTGATCGTGGCCAGTCCCGCCTCAGTCGCCCCATCGAGCTCCTCCTCGGCATCGGCGGCCACCACGATCCTGACGCTGTCCGCGGCCTCCTTGAGCTGCTCCCAGTCGGTCGGACCGGAGAGCATGACCAATAGCGCGCCCGCCTCGGTCATCCGGCACAGCTCCAGCGCCAGATCAACGTAGCCGGCCAGGTCTCCGTCGTAGGGCTGCGGCTTCATGCGGTGATCGCTGGTTTGGTCTGGGGGCGCCCCGTCGTGGAGCGCACCGCCGGTCAATTTAAGTCTAGGTTCCGAATCGACAGCCGGCGGGAGAGCGGCCGGTTTTGTACGCTTGTTTCGCTCCCGCCGCTGGCCTGCCGCATCGTAGAGAGTTTGCCTGGAAACGGCAACGCCGCTGGCGCTGGCGATGCCCTCAGACTGCGTCGGAATGGAGGAGCGCGGCGTGGGCATACAAGTACGTGGACTTTCAGCGCTGGTTCGTTCGCGCCGCTGACGAATTGCATCGGCGTCCGGTCGGGAGTACTTTGGGCCGTGTCACCCACCAACCTCCCGGATACACCATGGCCGCCACCATTCAACGCCGAGGGTTTATCGTTTCATCCGCCGCGCTGGCCAGTGCCGGCCTGCTTGGAGGGAGCCAAGCGGCAGGAATTGGCGCCGAACCACGAGGCGGCGATCCGCCGGCCGCAACCGGGAAGCGACTGCGGGTGGCGGCCCTCAACTCCATCTTTCGCTTCCGCTCCCACGCCTATCACATTGTCGGCCGGCTGGTCCACGGCTACAGGAAAGATGGCTTCCACCACCAGCCGCCGTTTCAAGTCGTCCGCATGTACGACGACCAGGCACCGGCGGACGACCTGGGACCTGGATTTTGCCGCGACCACGGCATTGAGCTCGTCAAGACGGCCGAAGAAGCGCTCGGCGGCGGCGGTCTCGACGTCGATGCGGTGCTGCTGATTATCGAGCACGGCGACTATCCGCTGAATGACTTCGGGCAGATCTTGTATCCCCGCTACGAACTGTTCCAGAAGATCGTTTCGGTGTTCGAGAAGGCAGGAAAGAGCGTCCCCGTCTTCGTGGACAAGCACTTGTCCTACGACCACAAAAAGGCGGCGGCAATGGTGACGGCCGGCAAGCGGCTGGGCTTTCCCATGATGGCTGGCTCGTCGCTGCCGGTGACGTGGCGGCGGCCGGAGATCGAACCGCCGCTGGGTACGAAATTCACCGAGGGGGTTGTGACCTACGGCTTTGATCGCGGGGCGCAGGAGATCTACCTGATCCACGCCTTGGAGACCTTGCAGTGCATGCTGGAGCGGCGCGCGGGGGGCGAAACGGGGGTCAAGTCGGTCGAGTGCCTGCAAGGGGAGGCCGTCTGGAAGGCAGGAGATGCGGGCCGCTTCTCGTGGGATCTGGTCCAGGCCGCGCTCGCCCGCTGCCCCAGCCACAACGTGGGCCCGCTGCGGGAGAACGTGAAGAAGCCGGTGGCGATTCTGGTCGAATATGCCGACGGCACTCGCGGCGCTGTGATGAACCTGATCGAGCAGGTATCCGACTTCGGCTTCGCGGGGCAGGTGGCGGGGGTCAAGGAGCCGGTGTCGAGCTGCTTCTACCTGCCGGCGCCCCCCGGCGCCCGGTTCTTCGACCCGCTGACCTGGAACATCGAGCAGTTCTTTCTCAGCGGAAAGGCGCCGTATCCCGTCGAGCGGACACTGCTCACGAGCACGATCCTTGACCTGGCGCTGCACTCGCTCAAAGACGGTAGCCGACCCATCGCGAGCGACGCTCTCAAGATCCAGTACCAGGCCC